>CAURMH010000044.1:0-12943 GCA_963525745.1 uncultured Pasteurellaceae bacterium
AAAAGCTCCAGTTTAAATGTTATTCAATAATAGAATGTTGTTCAAAAAATCTACTCCCATATGGAAATAGACGCTAAATTTTAATGACTTCCTTACCCAATGTCAATGACTAAGCACAGCCGACAGAAGCGATTAAAATCACAGCGATTATTGATGCCCGAAGTGCGGTCAAATCGAATGAAGTTTGCAGGCGTAAAGTTAATTTCTCCGTATTGCTTTCTTTTAGGATTCTCGCGATAATCCCACACAAATTTTTATAAATTTAATGACATTTCCAATGTTCTTAACGAGAGGCAAAAATGCCAGAAAATCGACCGCACTTTTCTCAAAATGACTATCGGGGACGTTTTTCCGTTGCGCCAATGTTGGATTGGACAACTCGCCACTGCCGCTACTTTCATCGTCAATTTAGCCGCCATGCATTGCTCTACACGGAAATGGTGACGGCACCGGCCATTATTCACGCAAAATATGACCATCTCGCCTTTGATTTAAACGAAGCTCCGGTAGCTTTACAATTGGGCGGAAATGAGCCGGCACAACTCAAGCATTGTGCGAAGTTAGCCGAAGAACGGGGTTATTGCGAGATCAATTTAAACGTGGGTTGTCCGTCTGATCGGGTTAAAAACGGGATGTTCGGTGCATGCTTAATGGCCAAAGCGGATTTAGTCGCCGAATGCATTAGTGAAATGCAAAGTGTCGTCAATATTCCGGTTACGGTGAAAACCCGTATCGGTATTGATGATCTTGATGATTATGAATTTCTTTCCGATTTTGTACAAAAAGTTCATTTCGTCGGTTGTATCGATTTTATTGTGCATGCACGCAAAGCATGGCTTTCCGGTTTAAATCCAAAACAAAATCGCGAAATTCCGCCGCTGAATTACGAGCGCGTATATCAATTGAAGCGAGATTTTCCGCAGCTGAACATCGTCATTAACGGTGGAATTAAAACGCTTACAGAAATAAAAACGCATTTACAATTTGTCGATGGCGTAATGATCGGGCGTGAGGCTTATCAAAACCCTCCCCTACTTGGTTTTATTGATCAAGCATTGTTTGATGAAAGCGCACCGATTGTGACGCCTTACCAGGCCGTTATCGCCATGCTCCCCTACATTGAGCGAGAATTGGAGCGAGGCGTTTATTTAAATCATATCGTTCGTCATATGCTCGGCGCATTTCAACACTGTAAAGGAGCCAGACAATGGCGCAGATTTTTAAGTGAAAACGCCTTTAAACAAGGCGCTGGTGTTGAGGTCGTCGAAAAAGCGTTAAGTTTTATTCAAACGGAATAAAATTCGTATCAAGCTCAAGTTGATTCGAGCACGTTTCCTTCTTATAGATGATTATATGTGATGTGCAGCTTTAACTTTAAATATGCAACACCGAAACAATATCGGTAAAAAATTAATTAATAGAATTTCGTGTTGATAGAGAAGATGATATACTGCTCCAACGAAATTGATACGACAATAAAATGAAAAATATGAGTGAAGAACATCATTTAAACCAATCTATCGGTAGTAAAAAATCTTTTTTTCAGTCTCTTTTTGGCCGCTTTTTTCAAGGCGAGCTAAAAAATCGCGAAGAGCTTGTTGAGGTTATTCGTGATTCAGAACAAAATGACCTTATTGATCAAGATACACGTGAAATGATTGAAGGTGTGATGGAAATTGCCGAATTACGCGTACGTGACATCATGATTCCCCGTTCCCAAATCGTCTTTATCGAAACGGAGCAGTCATTAAATGATTGCTTAGAAATCATTATCGAATCGGCACACTCCCGTTTTCCGGTAGCAACCGATGATCGTGATAATATTGCCGGCATTTTACACGCAAAAGATTTATTGACTTTTTTGCGCGAAGGCGCTGAGCAATTCGATTTGTTGAAATTATTGCGTCCCGCCGTCATCGTTCCGGAAAGTAAACGGGTCGATCGGATGTTAAAAGATTTCCGCGCGGAACGTTTTCATATGGCGATTGTGGTCGATGAATTTGGTGCTGTATCCGGATTAGTCACAATAGAAGATATTTTGGAGCAGATAGTCGGCGATATTGAAGATGAATTTGATGAAGAAGATATTGAAGACATTCGTCAACTTTCACGCCATACTTATTCCGTTCGCGCATTAACGCCAATTGATGAATTCAACGAACAGTTTAAAGTTGACTTTAAAGACGAAGAAGTCGATACGATCGGCGGAATCATCATGCAGGCTTTTGGCTATTTGCCGAAACGAGGTGAGGAAATCACGTTGCAAAATTTACGCTTTAAAGTCACTTCCGCCGATAATCGTCGTATTATTCAGTTACGCATTACCGTGCCGGATGAGGCGGCCGATATGGAAAGCGCATCTGAAGTAAATTTAGCGAACTAATATGAATTTTATGTCTACGCCTCTGATTTATCTTATCGCCATTCTTTCCGGAATCTGCGGCGTTTTTGCTTTTTCTCCGTTTGATTATTGGGCGCTCGCTTACGTTTCCTTAATCGGTCTGATTTTTATCACACAAACGCAGCGATTTTCGACCGCACTTTTAGGCACGTTTCTATGGGCCATGGGCTTTTTCGCTTTTGGAATAAATTGGTTAAATGTCAGTATTCACCAATTCGGCGGCGCCTCGTTAACGGTCAGCTATTTACTCGTTGCCTTACTCGCCGCCTATTTATCCCTTTATCCTTTACTTTTTACTTATTTAATTCGACGGTTTAAAGTTCAAAGTGCGGTCATTTTTGCCTCTGTTTGGACGCTAACTGAATTTTTACGCGGTTGGGTTTTCACCGGATTTCCTTGGTTACAATTCGGTTATACACAAATTGACAGTCCCTTTGCCGGTTTAGCGCCAATTTTCGGCGTAAGCGGGCTGACATTTTTTACCGTATGGGCAAGTGCGGTTATTTTTAAGTTAATTTCCGTGTCTGCGACAACGGTTACAACAGTGACGACAAAGTGGAAAATCGCCGGTTTTTACACGCTTTCGGGACTTATTGTAGGCGCGCTAAGTGTTTATACCTCTTCGCTAAATTTCGTAAAAGCCACCGAAACCCGTGCGCTAACCGTAACGTTATTACAAGGCAATATTGCTCAAAATTTAAAATGGGATCCGAATTATTTTTATACCACATTATCCATTTATCAACACTTAATTGAGCAAAATTTAGCCGATACAGAATTGCTGATTTTGCCAGAATCCGCATTGCCGGCGCTTGAAAATCGGATAGCGCCATTTTTTACCTCGTTGGATCAGGTGGCTCGAACGCAACATCGTGAGGTCATGGTCGGAACGGTTTATCGTGATGATATAAGCGGAAAATTACTGAATTCTATCATGGTTGCAGGCAATACGCAGTTTCCCTATCGATTAGACACTACAAATCGATACAACAAGCACCATTTGGTGCCGTTTGGCGAATATGTGCCGTTAGAAAATTTATTGCGACCGCTTAATTCCGTGTTTAATTTACCTATGTCGGCGTTTGATCGCGGCGATGCAGTACAACCCTCTCTAAGAGCGAAAAATCACTATTTTATGCCTGCCATTTGCTATGAAATTATTTTCGGCGAACAGCTACGACGGAATTTAAAACCGGAAACGGATTATATTGTCACGCTTTCAAATGACGCGTGGTTTGGTGATTCTATCGGGCCATGGCAGCATTTGCAGATGGCTCGTATGCGCGCGTTGGAATTAGGTAAACCGGTGATTCGTGCAACCAATACGGGAATTTCCGTATTTATTGATGCCAAAGGCCGGATTTTGGCACAGGCACCGCAATTTGTAGAAACGACATTGCGTTATAAAATTGCGCCGACGGAGGGGAATACCCCTTATGCGCTTTGGGGTGATTGGCCGCTTTATTCACTATCATTGATATTTATGTTATCGCACGGATTAATGAGCGGACTAAGACGCCGTTTGAACCTTTCTGTAAAACAGCAGTCGAATTGACCGCACTTTGAACTAAAAAATGAGATTTTAATGACTGAAAATCTGGTTGAAGTAAAAAATTTAACGTTTCGTCGGGGCGCACGAACGATTTACCGCGATTTGAATTTGCAGGTTAAAAAGGGAAAAATTACGGCCATTATGGGGCCGTCGGGCATTGGTAAAACAACTTTACTGAAATTAATCGGTGGACAGCTTGTGCCGCAGGAAGGCGAAATTTTGTTTGACGGTAAAGATATTTGCCGCCTTTCTAATTCGGCCTTATATGAGCTTCGTAAGCGAATGGGAATGCTGTTCCAATCAAGCGCCTTATTCACCGATTTGTCGACTTTTGAAAACGTCGCTTTTCCAATCCGTGAGCATTCCGGTTTGCCGGACGATTTAATCCGACAAATCGTACTGATGAAGCTAGAAGCGGTGGGGCTTCGTGGTGCAGCACAATTAATGCCCTCCGAACTTTCCGGCGGAATGGCAAGACGTGCGGCATTAGCGCGCGCAATTGCGCTGGATCCGGATTTAATGATGTTTGACGAACCCTTTACCGGGCAGGACCCGATTAGTATGGGCGTGATTGTCAGTTTGATTAAGCGATTTAATGAAGCGCTTAATTTAACTTCCATTGTGGTTTCTCATGATGTCAATGAATTACTTAGCATTGCGGATTACGCCTACATTATCGCCGATCAACACGTTATTGCAGCGGGAACGGCAGCGGAATTGTTGCAAAGTCAAGATCCTCGGGTTGCGCAATTCCTAAAAGGGGAAGCGGACGGGCCGGTACGTTTCCACTATCCGGCAGCGGATTATGTTAAGGAGCTATTTGCGTGATAATTGATGTAATTTCTTCATTAGGTGATAAAACGCTCCGTGTTATTCGCGCCCTAGGACGTGCCGGGATAATGCTGTTCGGTGCACTTTTCGGCAAACCGCAATTGAGTAAACATTTTCCGCTATTCATTAAGCAGATGCATATACTGGGTGTGCAGTCGCTGTTGATTATTGTACTTTCAGGGTTGTTTATCGGCATGGTATTAGGGCTACAGGGATATATTGTGCTGGTCGATTTTTCAGCCGAAACCAGTCTCGGACAATTGGTTGCGCTTTCACTATTGCGGGAATTAGGTCCCGTTGTGACCGCACTTTTATTTGCCGGCCGCGCAGGTTCCGCACTAACCGCTGAGATCGGTTTAATGAAAGCGACGGAGCAACTATCCAGTTTAGAGATGATGGCAATCGATCCGTTGCGACGTGTAATTTCTCCGCGTTTTTGGGCAGGGGTGTGCGTTATGCCGATTCTCTCTCTCATTTTTATTGCCGTCGGTATCTGGGGGGGGGCATTAATTGGCGTTGATTGGAAAGGAATTGATGCGGGTAGTTTCTGGTCTGTGATGCAAAATTCCGTAAGCTGGGGATATGATATTTTAAATGGGGTCATTAAGAGTGTTTTCTTTGCCGTTTGTGTCGTTTGGATTGCACTTTTTAACGGATATGATTGCATGCCGACATCAGAGGGAATTAGTCAGGCGACAACACGAACCGTAGTACATGCCTCATTGGTTGTACTCGGATTGGATTTTATTTTAACTGCCATTATGTTTGGGGCGGGTTAATAGGACATTTTTATGCGACAAACAATTAAATATGAATTTTGGGTGGGCTTATTTTTATTGCTTGGCATTGCAGCCATTGCTTTTTTAGGATTAAAAGTTGCCAATGTACAAGGCTTTACAAGCACCAAATCCTATTCGGTGACAGCGACCTTTGACAATATTGGCGGATTAAAAGTGCGGGCGCCCTTGAAGGTCGGCGGTGTTGTGATCGGGCGGGTCAGCGGAATTTCATTAGACGAGAAAACCTATTTACCAAAGGTCACTATCGACATCAACCAAGAATTTAATCAAATTCCGGAAAACAGCTCGCTATCAATTAAAACGGCCGGATTGCTGGGAGAACAATACATCGCTTTATCGATCGGCTTTGATGACGGTGAAACGGCAATGTTAAAAGAAGGCAGCGTTATCGCCGATACAAAATCCGCCATAGTCTTAGAAGATCTGATAGGGCAATTCCTGTATGGTGATAAAAAAACCGACAATAATCCTGAAAATATGTCGTCAGGTTCGGTAAAACAAGAATAAATTTAGGAGATCTATGATGAAAATGAATACAATGAAACAATGGTTGACTTCGATTGTTTTCAGTTTAATGGCAGTATTCGCCCAAGCGTCCCCCGTGGAGCAAACGCCTTACGTCCTGATGCAGAAGGTATCCGATCAATTGTTTACGGACATCAGAGAAAATCAGTCAAAAATTAAACAAGATCCGAATTATTTGCGTACCATTGTACGCAATGACTTATTGCCCCATGTCCATGTAAAATATGCCGGTTCGCTAGTATTGGGGCAAAATTTTAAAGCAACGACTGAAGAACAAAGAGAAAAGTTTTTTGATGCCTTTGGATTATTTATTGAACAAGCTTATGCTCAAGTTTTAACGTCCTATACGGATCAACAAATTCACATTGAACAGCCAAAAACATTAACCGACCAAAATTTAGTCAATGTTCGTGTTAATTTACTCCAAAATAATGGTAAGGCGCCAACAAAATTGGACTTCAAATGGCGTAAAAATAGTAAGACCGGACAATGGCAAGCCTATGATATGGTCGCCGAAGGCGTCAGCATGGTTGATACTAAAAAAAATGAGTGGGCCGGCATTCTTCGCCAACAAGGTATTGACGCCTTAACGGTTCAAATCCGGAAATCCGCCGGTATGCCTGTGACACTAAATAAATAAATCCGATGACAAGTACGCTAAATTGGGATTTAAACCAAAATAATGATAAAATGACCGTCCGATTATTCGGAGAGTTATCACGTAACACGTTGTTACCATTGTGGCGACAACGTGCTTTTTTGTCGACTCAATATTCCAATTCATCTATTATTGAATGGAATTTAACCGCACTTACAAAGATCGATTCCGCCGGTTTTGTCGCTTTATGTGATTTTCTTAATGACGGCAGAGCGAAAGCAAATAAGACAGTATGTTTGGTGAATGCGCCACAACAGATTTTTACTCTCGCTGATTTGGTCGGATTGTCTGATTGGATCAAACTTTTCGCACAAAATTAAAATTGGAAACCTTAAATGGAACTTAATGACATTGAACAAATTTTAAAAACTTCTTTGAATGTTGAGGAAGTTTATGCTCAGGGTGAAAATGCCCATTTTGGCGTCATTATCGTCAGTGATGAATTAGCTGCATTACCTAAGCTTAAGCAACAGCAAACTATTTATGCACCGCTGATGTCCTATTTTAGTACGGGCGAAATCCATGCATTGACAATTAAGACTTACACGGTTGAAAAGTGGAAAATGGATCGTCTTTTACATCCGATTGCCAAATAATAGGGAGCAGTATGCAAAAATTTCGAGTTTATGGCCAATCCCGTCTGAGCGGTACCGTTCAAATATCAGGTGCGAAAAATGCCGCCTTGCCCATTCTGTTTGCCTCCATTCTTGCGACAGAACCGGTTAAATTAACCAACGTACCTGAATTAAAAGATATCGAAACTACATTAAAAATTTTACGTCAATTGGGGGTTATTGCCGAGCGCGACAACGAAGGGGCGATATTATTAGATTGTTCTAAAATTAATCATTTTGTTGCCTCTTATGATTTAGTGAAAACGATGCGGGCCTCAATTTGGGCCCTAGCACCATTGGTTGCCCGTTTTCGTCAAGGACAAGTCTCCTTACCCGGCGGCTGTTCCATTGGTGCACGTCCGGTAGATTTGCATATTTCGGGCTTAGAGCGCCTTGGTGCAAAGATTGTATTAGAAGAAGGCTATGTGAAAGCGTTGGTTCCCGAACGACTTGTCGGTACTCGAATTGTGATGGAAAAAGTGAGTGTCGGTGCGACCTTGTCCATCATGATTGCCGCCACGCTGGCAAAAGGTCAGACGATTATCGAAAATGCGGCGCGCGAGCCGGAAATTGTCGATACTGCAATCTTTCTCAATAAAATGGGGGCAAAAATTACCGGAGCAGGTTCCGATAGCATTATTATTGAAGGTGTAGAACGTTTAGGCGGTTGTGAACATCGTATTGTTGCCGATCGTATCGAAACAGGAACTTTCCTTGTTGCCGGTGCGATTTCCGGCGGGCGGATTGTGTGTAAAGGCGCCAAAGCGGATATTATGGACGTGGTCATTGATAAGTTGCGTGAAGCGGGAGCACAAGTTGATGTGACCGATGATGCCATTATTTTAGATATGCATGGCAATCGCCCTAAAGCGGTTAATATTCGTACCGCGCCTTACCCGGGCTTCCCAACGGATATGCAGGCGCAATTTACGCTATTAAACATGGTAGCGGAAGGAACCAGCATTATTACCGAAACAATTTTTGAAAATCGCTTTATGCATATCCCCGAACTCGTTCGTATGGGGGGAAAAGCAGAAATAGAAGGCAATACGGCGGTCTGCCACGGCGTTGAACATTTATCCGGTGCCGCCGTGATGGCCACGGATCTGCGCGCCTCAATTAGTCTTGTGTTGGCCGGTTGTATTGCAAGCGGTGAAACGGTTGTCGATCGTATTTATCATATCGATCGCGGTTATGAACATATTGAAGAAAAACTGCGAGGATTAGGGGCAAAAATTGAGCGATTCTCGGAAAATAGTAACGAAGTATAACTGACCTTCCGAACTGGAAGTGCGATCAAATTCATTTGATTTTGACCGCACTTTTTTATTGCAATGCTTCGTGCACGACACTCACCAAAACAATGTCAAACGGGAGTGTTTTTTAATTGCGCAATCATATCAAAAACCAGCGCAGAAGATTGTTTGGCGGCTAAAGGGAGAAATTCTTCAAAAGAAAGGCCGGCTTCGTTATCTCCGGCATCAGAAACGGCACGAACCACAACAAACGGCGTTTGGAAAGCATGACAAACCTGTGCAATCGCCGCGGCTTCCATTTCTATTGCCATTACAGTAGGAAAATCCGCTTTAATGGCCGATAAATCGGAATCGCTGTGAATAAAGCTATCGCCTGAACAGATAAGTCCCCGTTTTACGTTCAACCCGCGTTGCACGGCGATTTTATAAGCCAAATCGGCCAGCATTTTATCGGACATAAATCGCGGCGGATTGGCGGGGAGTTGTCCCTTTTTATAACCGAATGCGGTCACATCCGCATCGTGGTAACAGGTTTCATCGGAAATCACTAAATCCCCCAGATGCAATCCCGCAGCCACACCACCGGCAGAGCCGGTATTAATCACCAAATCGGGCTGCGTGGTCATTAACAATGCGGTTGTCCCCATTGCAGCGGCAACCTTGCCAATGCCCGATTGAACTAAGGCGATTTCCTGCCCATGAATTTTTCCCTCAACAATGACCGCACTTGCAATTGTCGTTTCGGTTTTGTGCTCCATACGTCGCACCAAAATGTCTACTTCCTGCGCCATGGCGCCGATAATACCGATTTTCATGTTATGGTTGTTCCTTAATGATTTTATTGATTAAAAAATCCAGTACCGCTATAGCATAATCGTCGTTATATAAGGTACTGGCGGTTAAAACGTATTTACCGCCAATGATCACGTAAGGATAAGTAAATACGCCATATTCTTCCGTTAAAGCAATCGCTTCGGTAATATCTTGCCGAACCTTAGGGGAATAAGCCGCACGCATAAACCTCTTTCCATCAATACCTTTCCCTTGCGCCCAGAACCGAATTTTAGATAAGCCGGCAAGCTCGGTATAACGGGATTTTTCGGCGGTTTCAAATAATAAAGCGGCAGATAGTTCGGTAGCGTTAAGGGTTTTCAACGTATAAAAAATACGTGCGGAAAAAATATTATCGTCAGTCGCCACCGGATATTCTTCTAAAGCGACATGATTTGGATTTAATTGCTGGTAAAGCGTTAAAATATCCTGCGCACCGGAACAGGTACGACAATCGTAGTCGAAGAAAAACTGGATGCGAATTTTATGGTCGGCGCGGATACGTTGCGACAGTGGCGTTTGGTAAGAAAAGTAGTCTTTTCCCTCTTCAAATTGCACATTTTCTTCTGCTGTGGCAAATATTGCACAGATTAACGCAATAATAAATGCGCCGATACGAGGTATTTTTTTCATTTTGTGAAGCACAACGAATTAAATCGGCTCAATGTAATCGACCAATAATTGAACACTACGGTTACCGCGATATTCGTTAATATCCAATTTATAAACCAGTTTAGCCTGTTTAATGGATAAATCCGGGTAATAACGGGTGTCAACATTAAATGCAACGGCATCTAGTAACAGGCCGCCCTTTTCAGGTTCCAATAATAATTTAAGATGATTTTGTCCCTGACCGATTAAACGCTGGGAGAGGATTTTAAATTTGCCATCAAATGTGGGTTCCGGAAAGTTTTGCCCCCAAGGCCCGGCAGCTTTTAAGCGTTCTACCAGGGGTAAATTGAAATCTTTTTGATCCAACTCCCCGTCGGTCCATACGATCCCTTGTAGGGGTGATTCGCCTAACCAATCCTGTACCGCTTGATTAAAAAGGCGTTGAAATTCAGTAAAATCCGTTTCGCGAATGCTCAATCCCGCCGCCATGGCATGACCGCCGAATTTAAGAATGACATCGGGGTGCTGCGAATGAATTCGCTCTAATAAATCCCGTAAATGTATACCTTCCACCGAGCGTGCAGACCCTTTCAAAATGCCGGCCTGCTCCTGTGCAAAAGCGACTACGGGGCGATGATATTGGTCTTTGATTCTTGACGCGAGAATACCTAACACCCCTTGGTGCCAATCGGCTTGATACAGCGCAATTCCCATGGGAAATTCGTGGGAAAGTGCGGTCATAAAATCGGAAGAATCGGAAGCTTCCGCAACAGCGCCTGACGCAGATAAACGACGGCAAATTTCTAACGCTTCGAGTTTCATGTCTTGTTCGATTTCTTTACGCGTTTGATTCAAATTATCTAAATCTAACGCCAGTGCTCGAGCCGTTTGCATATCTTCCGCCAGCAATAATTCGACGCCTAACGCCATATTATCCAAACGGCCTGCCGCGTTTAAACGCGGCGCGATGGCAAAGCCCAGATCGCTTGCATTCAGCTTTTCAACCTCCCGATGGGCAACTTCCGCCAGCGCAATAATGCCCGGTCGGCAATGTTTCGCACGGATACGCATTAACCCCTGATGTGCTAAAATTCGATTATTTTGATCAAGCGGTACGACGTCGGCAACCGTGCCCAACGCAACTAAATCAAGAAGATCAGTAAAATTAGGTTGAGTTTGTTGACTAAAAAGACCGGTTTCACGAAATTTTGCTCTCAATGCCAGCATGACATAAAACGCCACGCCAACCCCGGCTAAATTCTTTGATGGGAAATGACATTGCGGTAAGTTTGGGTTCACGATAGCATCGGCTTCGGGCAAATGTTCCGGCGGAAGGTGATGATCCGTAATCAACACATGTACATGATGCGCTTTCAGAAAAGCAACGCCTTCCGACGATGACACGCCATTATCCACCGTAATCACTAAATCCGCCCCTTTTGCCAACGCTAATTCGGCAACGGGCAAACTTAGGCCGTAACCTTGTTCAAAGCGATTAGGCAATAAATAATCAACTGCAGTAAATCCCAACATCCGTAGCGCTAACACCGTTAATGCCGTACTCGTCGCGCCGTCTGCGTCAAAATCGCCGATAATGACGATACGCATATTTTGATAATAAGCGTTAAGCAACAAATTCACCGCCTGTTCAATACCGGCTAATTGATTCGGGGCGAGCATGATATTTAGAGAACGATCTAATTCGCGATTGTTTGTGATATGTCGGGCGCGGTATAAGCGATCTAATAACGGATCATCGCTAACAGCTTGTTGCCCTAATACAGGGCGGCGTTTAATTAGTTTATTCACTGGCATGGCGCATATTGAAAAGTGCGGTGAAACAGACCGCACTTTAAAGTAAAAATCAGGCTAAAAAGAGAATTCAAACAAAGAACTGATTATTGTTCCAGCGCAGCGGCTAAATCGGCCGGTTTTAAGTAACCCCCAATCACTTCGCCGCTTGAAGTGACAATACTTGGCGTGCCTTTTACACCGAACTGAATGCCAAGTTCGTATTGTTTTTTCACAATATTCGGCGTTTTCACTTCCTTCGGCAAATTGCCATTTTCCGCTTCATTCAAGGCAAAGCTGGGATCTTTCGCCGTCCAAATCGCTTCCATTTGTTTCGCGCTTTCAGCATTCATACCCGCCCGCGGAAATGCTAAATAACGCACGGTAATGCCGAGGTCGTTATATTCTTTGATTTGCTGATGTAATAAATGGCAATAATGACATGTGATATCCATAAATACGGTTACAACATGTTTTTCATTTTTTGCCGGATAAATAATCATCTCATTTTTAAATGAATTTAGCTTATTTATCAACATCTTACCATTTACATCAAGTGGCCCTTTAGCGGTTAATTCATAAAGTTTACCTTGGAGCGCATATTTTCCGTCTTCGGTAATATAAAGAATTCCCTCATCGGTTATTACGGTTTTAATACCGGCAATCGGCGAAGCATTGATTTCAATGTTTTGCGCGCCAAGGGCTTGCAATTTGTTCTTAATTGCGACATCGTCCGCGAGCACCGCATTGGAGGCGGCGACAAATAAAAACGCAGTTAAAATTTTCTTCATTTTTTGTTCCTAAATTTGTTAAATAAAACCGGGCGAAATTATAAAGAGATTCGTAATTTCTGCAAGCATTGCACTGTTAATAATAGGTAAAATGACATATAATCCGACGCTTTGTGACTGAGTGTATTTATCATGTTTGAAATCAATCCTATCAAAAATAAAATCACCGATTTAGCCGACCGCACTGCCGTGCTTCGGGGGTATCTTTGACTTTGATGCGAAAGTTGAGCGTTTAGAAGAAGTCAACGCCGAATTGGAACAGCCTGATGTATGGAACGACG
>CAURMH010000045.1:0-12669 GCA_963525745.1 uncultured Pasteurellaceae bacterium
GATGGCACATCCCATTTCGCCCACGCATAGGGGGAATATTTCGCCATTTCCTGTGGATCTTTTTCCACCGGTGAGCGCAATCCATGACGACTAAAAATCAAGACTTTCTCAAGTTCATACTCTACACTCGGTGTATTTGGGTGATTTTCCGTTGCAAATACACCACTTGCAAGCGTCAAACCAAATAAAAGTGCGGTCAGTTTTAGGGCTGTTTTTTTCATCATTTTAGAAAATCTCTTTTAATTTAGATTCATCTAAAATCACCACATCATCATCCAGCAACAATGCCGGAAAACCCGCATAACCTTTTGCTTTTGCGTCATCAAAGGCTGAATGGCGATCACGCAAACGCAGCCATTGTTTGAGGTTTGGAATGGAAGAAAGCACTTCCACCGCTTCGTATTCCACGCCCAAGCGTTTAAGTTCCGCCACAAATGGCGCGGTATCCGGGCATTCTGCGGCATAATAAAGAATCGGTTTCATTATTCACCCTCTTTTTGTGCGGCAAGAGCGGTCGGATTTGGTGTTGCTTCCGCAATTTTGGTCAAGCGATTACGATCACGATGCTCAAACGGTTTGTCGTAACCCGGAATTGTCATGAGTGTAGTTTGATCGTAAGACCAAGTGCCGTCATCGTTAATATTCACTGTGATTTCATAGCTTTCTGTGGTGAACGATTGTTCCAAGAACGGATTTGACACAATGCCGTTGGTTAATGAGCCGCGCACTGCTTTCACGGTAAATGTTTTCGCATCGGGCGCTGCTTTGCCCACGGCCATTAAAGTTTGCCCGCGCGGAATACTGACGGTGAATAAAATATTGCCGGTAGCCGGTTCCCAAAGCCAGTAGCCCACTTGATCGTGGAAGGTTTCCACCTCGTCAGGTTGCACGATATGGGTGTGATAACGCAAACCGTAGAATAATTGCGGGCCGTTGGTTTGGGCATCGATAGGTTGTAATTCTACGCGTTCGATATAAGGATCTTTCACCGGGCCTTCTTCTTTTGGATTGATATCCAAACCGCGTTTACCTTCCCAAGTGCCCGCCAACCCGGCTAACGGACCGAGATTCGCAAGGGTGTTTACATCAGGTTCGGCTTCGGTGTAGATGTCTTTTGGATATTGATAATCGGTCATATTGCTCTCCTTTAATGTCACTGAGAATTTTGTTTACTTTGCCGTGTAGCTATTTTTCAATGCGGTACTATTTTCAACTTCCGCGGAATTTCACTTTTCAATGCGGTGCTATTTCAGAGGTTCATTTTTACCGCGTTATTTCTTACAACCCGGGAAACCTAAAGCTTCACGGCTGGCGTAATAAGCTTCCGCCACGCCTTTGGTGAGGGCGCGAATGCGTAAAATGTAACGTTGGCGTTCGGTGACGGAAATGGCTTTGCGCGCGTCTAACAAGTTGAAGCTGTGCGCTGCTTTTAAAATACGCTCGTAAGCCGGCAATGGCAGCGGTTTTTCCAATGCCAATAAGGATTGCGCTTCTTTTTCGTATTGATCGAAGCAGTAGAACAAGAAATCGGTGTCGGCGTATTCGAAGTTGTAGGTGGATTGTTCCACTTCGTTTTGATGGAATACGTCGCCGTAAGTGGTTTTACCGAGCGGGCCATCAGACCAAACTAAGTTATACACAGAATCTACGCCTTGAATATACATCGCCAAGCGTTCCAAACCGTATGTGATTTCACCGGTCACCGGTTTACATTCCAAACCGCCCACCTGTTGGAAATAGGTGAATTGGGTCACTTCCATGCCGTTCAGCCACACTTCCCAGCCCAAACCCCAAGCGCCCAGCGTCGGGTTTTCCCAGTTGTCTTCCACAAAACGAATGTCGTTTTGCATCGGGTCAAAACCGAGCATTTTTAAGGAATCCAAATACAGTTCCTGAATGTTGTCCGGCGACGGTTTAATCACCACTTGGAATTGGTAATAATGTTGCAAACGGTTCGGGTTTTCGCCGTAACGACCGTCAGTCGGACGACGGGACGGCTGCACATAAGCAAAGGCCATTGGCTCCGGCCCTAACGCGCGCAAAGCGGTCATCGGGTGTGAGGTGCCTGCGCCCACTTCCATATCAAAGGGCTGCACGACGGTGCAACCTTGTTTTGCCCAGTAATCTTGTAGGGCGAGAATCATGCCCTGAAAAGTTTTTATATTAAATTTAGCCATGCTGAATTCCACAAATTTAAGTGAATAAAACGTTGGCATTATACTTTATTTTTGAGGCTGTTGTAGCCGAGACGGGATAAATAATTGAGGGCGCTGAGGAAAATTTTCGATATTGACATATAAAAGACTCCGTAACCAAGTAAAAAACCTTTGTTACGGAGCCGTTCTTAATTAATGTAGCTATTTACTCGTCTAAGAAACTACGTAGGGTTTCCGAACGACTTGGGTGGCGAAGTTTTCGTAGTGCTTTCGCTTCAATTTGACGAATACGTTCACGGGTGACATCGAACTGTTTACCGACTTCTTCAAGAGTATGATCCGTATTCATATCAATTCCAAAACGCATACGCAGCACTTTCGCTTCACGCGGAGTCAATCCCTCAAGCACTTCATGCGTAGCGGCTTTTAAACTTTGAGCCGTAGCCGAATCAAGCGGTAATTCTAAAGTGTTATCTTCAATAAAATCACCTAAATGCGAATCATCGTCATCACCAATAGGGGTTTCCATGGAAATCGGCTCTTTGGCAATTTTTAATACTTTACGGATTTTGTCCTCCGGCATCCCCATCCGCTCGGCCAACTCTTCCGGTGTTGCTTCACGGCCCATTTCTTGCAACATTTGGCGCGAAATTCGGTTTAATTTATTGATTGTTTCAATCATATGCACCGGAATTCGAATTGTCCGAGCCTGATCGGCGATTGAGCGTGTAATCGCCTGCCGAATCCACCATGTGGCATAGGTTGAAAATTTATAACCGCGACGATATTCAAATTTATCAACCGCCTTCATCAGGCCGATGTTACCTTCCTGAATTAAATCAAGGAATTGTAAGCCTCGATTGGTATATTTCTTCGCAATGGATATCACCAAACGTAGGTTGGCTTCCACCATTTCTTTTTTAGCTCGACGGGCTTTTTGTTCGCCGCGCGCCACTGCGTCACAAATCGTACGCATCTGAATGACATTTAGTTTCGAATTTGTTTCCAGTTGACGTATATTGGTAATTGATTGACGCATGCGATCTTCGTATTTTGGTAAGCGTTTTGCCCACGATTTAGATGAAGTAAGTGCTTTATCTAGCCAACTTTCATCAATCCCGCGCATTAATATCGCTTCAAACTCATCCCTCGGCATTCCGCCGATATCAACCAATACTTTTTGAATTTGGCGCTCTTCCGACCGCACTTGTTTCATCATTTCTTTCATGGCTAAAACAAGGAGATCAAATTGTTTCGGTACAAGACGGAATTGTTTAAAAATAACCGCTAATTCATCAATTTGGCTCTGTGCGCGTTTACTATCTCGCCCATGTTTTTCAATCGTAGCTAATGTTTTTTGATGTTGTAATTTTAATTCGATAAATTTTTCGCGCGCCATTTCCGGGTCGATACTATTATCTGATTCGCTTTCATCGGAACCGGACTCGCTTTCCTCATCCTCGTCTTCATTATCACGATCACTTACTTGAAGCGCATCATTTTCTTCTTCGTTTAATTCTTCTTCCTGTAACGATTCTTCAATAATGGTCGCATTCGGATCAATAAACCCCGTAATCAAATCGGCTAATCGAACATTTCCTTCTTCCACCTGAGCGTATTGTGCAAGCAAGTGAGTCAGCGCTTCAGGATAAGCGGCAATAGAGGTTTGCACCTCATTAATGCCTTCTTCAATGCGTTTTGCGATACTAATTTCATCTTCTCGGGTAAGTAAATCGACCGTCCCCATTTCGCGCATATACATACGTACGGGATCTGTCGTACGACCGATTTCCGATTCAACATTAGACAGAATCTGTGTCGCCTCCTCAACCGCATCTTCATCGGGAATGGAATCATTCAACATCATTTCATCGCTTTCGGGCGCCTCATCCAACACCGGAATGCCCGCATCATGCTGTAATGTTTGCAATAATTTGTCGTAATATTCGGGATCGATGACATCTTCAGGTAATAAGTCATTGATTTCAGCATAGGTCAAATAACCCTGAGTGCGGCCTAATTCCATGAGCTGCTCAATTTGTTCCGAATATTGCTCAGCCGTTGATAGTTGGTTTTGTTCCATTATGTACTCACTTTACTTGATTTATGGCAGAATGTTCTCGTCATAGGCGGGAAATTCTATCATTGTTGTTATGCTTAAACTAGTGCAAATATGCCTTTTCCCCCATGTTTAAACATTGTCTGCGGCATGGTTTAAACGTTTTTTCTGCACTTCTTTTTGTTGTAATAATTTCACTAAAATATTTTTCTCTTGTTCATTTAAACCGGAAGCTCGTTCTTGAGCAATGAGCAAATCAATGTCCCGTTCGATCGCTTGAATATTTAAGCGACGATAATTTTGTGAAAAGGCTTCAATAACTTCCGAATCATCCAGTAAATGATCCCAAGTTGATAAAATTTCAAGGGGGCGATAGTAGTCCGTATCTCTAAAATATTCTAAAATTTGCCCCGCCGTAATGCCTTCGCGCTCGCGACAAAGTGCGGTCAATTTTCGTAATAAATCGTACCCGGCTTCATTTTTCAGCGCGTCGATCCCTTTTTCCGCGATACGCTTAACCAAAGAGGAATTTTGTAACAATAACGAAATGACCACCCGCATCGGTGTGCGTTTGACTTGATTTTGATCCGCGACGGGCGTTGTATGCGCCGCCTCTTTCGCAATAAGTTTTTCCAATTGCGATTGATCTAAAATTCCTAACCGTTGGGCTAACATATTTTGCAAGGATAACCGCAACATTTCCCCGGGAATTTGTTTAATCAACGGAACGGCCAACGCTGCAAGTTTGCTTTTTCCTTCCGTAGTCGAAAAATCAACTTGAGGATTTAAGTGGGCAAACATAAATTCACTTAATGACATCGCGGTTTCGATATATTGCTCAAATTTCGCTTTACCATATTGACGAATATAAGTATCGGGATCTTCCTTTTCCGGTAAAAAAATAAATTTTAGCTGCCGCCCATCCTCCAAGTAAGGCAGCGCATTTTCCAACGCGCGCCAAGCGGCCTCTCTTCCCGCCCGATCGCCGTCATAACAACAAACCACCTGCTCGGTAGAACGAAAAATTGATTGAATTTGTTCCGACGTCGTTGAAGTGCCTAAAGAAGCGACCGCGTAATTAACGCCAAACTGTGCCAGCGCCACAACGTCCATATACCCCTCCACGATAAGCAACATTGTAGGCGTATCATTAACTTGAAGCGCCTCATACAAACCGTAGAGTTCATTGCCTTTGTGATAGGTGACGGTTTCCGGCGAATTCATGTATTTCGGCTTCTCATCGGTTAAAACTCGCCCTCCGAAAGCGACGACGCGCCCGCGCTTATCGCGAATCGGAAACATCACACGATTGCGAAATTTATCGTAAATATTACCGCGTTCATTACGTGATAACATGCCTAGGTCAAAGAGTTTTTGTTGATCCGTTTTAGTTCCGCCGAATCGGCGCAATACGCCGTCCATGGTGTTTGGTGCAAAACCGATTTGAAAACGGTTGATAATTTCCGGCGACAGTCCTCGCCGCTGCAAATAATGCTGAGCAGGAATATGCTCTGTGAGCTGAGTTTGGTAATAAGCCGTAATCTCATTCATCAGGTCATACAAATTTCGCTTAGTCTGATAGTTAACCCGAGGCTTTTGTAAGGTCGAATTCCCTCGTTGTTCATAAGGCACTTCCAATCCAGCCGTCGCCGCAAGTTCTTCAACCGCTTCGATAAACTCCAATTTATCGTAATCCATTAAAAACGAAATCGCATTTCCTTTTGCGCCGCAGCCGAAGCAATAGTAAAACTGTTTTTTTTCACTGACGGTAAAAGAGGGAGTTTTTTCGTGGTGAAAAGGACAACAAGCTTGATAATCACGCCCCGCTTTTTTCAGTTTAACGCGTGAATTCACCACATCAACAATGTTGGATTTCGCTAATAAATCATCAATAAATTGGCGTGGAATTAAGCCTTTCATCAATTTTCTCCTTGTTTATCAAGAATCAAAGTGCGGTCAGTTTTTTGTAAGTTTTAGGATTAACGGCAAAGTAACCGGATAATGAAAGCAACAAAACCGCGACCCAAAGGAGCCACGGTTTGTTTAACTCGAGTTAGAAAATACTAATTAGTATAAGCGTGTATTACGTGCATTTTCGCGTGCAACACGTTTAGCGTGACGCTTTGCAAGCGTTGCTTTTTCACGTTTACGTACCGTAGTCGGTTTTTCATAAAATTCACGGCTACGAACTTCCGCTAAAATACCCGCCTTTTCACAAGAGCGTTTAAAACGACGTAAAGCTACGTCAAATGATTCGTTTTCACGTACTTTAATTACAGGCATAAGCCAATCACCTCAATGAGTTTATTTTTTATTAATTGCAATTTATCTTATTCTGTCGCATCACTGCAACGGATTTAAATAAGGTCGTAATTCTAATCCAAATAAGCATAAAAAGTAAAGCGCTATTTATTGGCTGGCTGTTTGCGCCGAGAAGAGGTAGAATTTCGAAAAATTAGCAGTTTCAGTTTTAGTGGGCAAGAGAACATTATGCGAGTATTAGGAATAGAGACGTCTTGTGATGAAACCGGCGTAGCCATTTATGACGAACGACAAGGGCTGATTGCAAACCAATTATACACCCAAATCGCTCTACATGCCGATTACGGCGGCGTGGTTCCGGAACTGGCTTCACGTGATCATATTCGCAAAACGGCGCCTTTAATTCAAGCGGCATTAAAGGAAGCGAATCTGACGCCTGCAGAGATCGACGGCGTGGCCTATACCGCCGGTCCCGGGTTGGTCGGCGCTTTATTGGTTGGGGCGACAATCGGTCGAACGCTGGCTTATGGCTGGAATGTGCCGGCGATTGCCGTACATCATATGGAAGGGCATTTACTGGCGCCGATGCTTGATGAAAATCGACCGCACTTTCCTTTTATTGCATTACTTGTATCCGGCGGACATACCCAATTGGTTCGTGTTGACGGCTTAGGCAAATATGACGTCATCGGTGAATCTATCGATGACGCCGCAGGCGAAGCGTTTGACAAAACGGCTAAATTACTCGGGCTTGATTACCCGGGCGGGGCGGGGCTTTCCCGTTTGGCTGAAAACGGCACGCCCGACCGATTTATTTTTCCACGCCCAATGACCGATCGGCCGGGGCTTGATTTCAGCTTCTCCGGGCTCAAAACGGCGGCGGCGAATGCGGTGAATTCAGCATTAAAAATGGAACCGACACTGACAGAACAAACAAAGGCCGATATAGCTTGCGGATTTCAGGCGGCCGTTATTGATACGCTGGTGCTCAAATGTAAGCGAGCGCTTAAGCAAACCGGCTACCAACGTCTGGTTGTCGCCGGTGGCGTCAGTGCGAACAAAGCCTTACGGCAAGCCTTAGCAGAGTTAACGCACGACTTGCATGGCGAAGTGTTTTACCCGCCGCCGCAATTTTGTACGGATAACGGCGCGATGATTGCTTACGCCGGGTTACTGCGCTTAAAACAAGGACAGCATAATGACCTGTCTATCCATGTCAAACCGCGCTGGCCAATGGCGGATTTGGGCGCCATTTGAACAATTCGGTCTGGGTTTCAAAACCCTTGAAAAACCGACCGCACTTGACTTATCGTTTGATGACTTTAGCCTGTTTAATCATGTTATCGCTCACTTCAAGAATAGTGATTTGCAGGCCGTCGATTTCGCAAACGGTTCCTTCGGCAGGAATTTCTTCTAAATGTTCTAAAATTAAACCGTTAAAAGTTCGGGCTTCTTCCGTATCAAGATCCCAGTGAAACAATTTATTAAGTTCACGTAAATTAGCGGAACCATCAATGATAATTGAGCCGTCAGATTGTGTTGACACCTCTTGTTCGATGCTTGGCGCCATAGATGTGGTGAAATCTCCGACGATTTCTTCCAAAATATCTTCTAACGTAATTAATCCCTTAATATCCCCGTATTCGTCCACCACCAAACCGAGACGCTCTTTATTCGTTCTAAAATTAGCCAACTGTGTTTTCAGCGGGGTTCCTTCCGGTACAAAATAGACTTCATCTGCCGCACGGATCAGCGTTTCTTTGGTGAATTCATTCTTTTCCAGAAGTAAGCGAAAGGCCTCCCGTACACGCAAAATACCCAACACATTTTGATCCATATTGCCTTTGTACAGTACGATTCGGTTATGTGGTGCGTGATTAAGTTGCCGCATAATGGCTTTCCAGTCATCGTCAATATCAATACCACCAATTTCATTACGCGGCACCATGATATCGTCTACGGTGACGGTTTCCATGTCTAAAATGGACAGTAACATTTGCGGATGTTGCTCATCCGGCGTGGCTTGTCCCGCTTCCGACACAATGCTACGCAGTTCTTCCCGACTAATCACTTGTTTTTGTAAATCCGGTTTTAGACCGATGATTCTCATTAAAGATTTTGTAAACAGGTTCATTACCCAGACAAGCGGGTAAAATAATTTAATAATAATGCTTAAAATATGGCTGGAAAAAAACGATACTTTTTCCGGATGCATGGCGGCGACAGTTTTAGGGAAAATTTCTGAAAAAAGCAGCATGACGAAAGTTAACAATCCTGTTGCGATAGCCACGCCGGCATCACCGTATAAACGCATGCCGATCATCGTTGCGATTGCAGAGGCGCTGATATTAACGAGGTTATTAAAAATGAGGATGAAGCTTAGCAGCGTATCGGGCTTTTCGAGCAATTTCTCTGCTTTTTGTGCACCACGATTACCTTGTTCCGCCAGAAAACGGAGGCGATATTTGTTCAAGGAGAGCAGCCCTGTTTCCGAGCCGGAGAAGTAGGCTGATAGAATTAAACAAATGATGAGCGTAATAAACAACGTACTAAGGGGAATACTTTCCAAGACAACATCCTTTTTATGGTTAAAAATAAAAAATGCGCCGAAACGAGCTGCACTTTTACCCGCCGATGGTAAGCCAATGTGAAACTTAACCGATCAGTCGGCTACCGAAATAGCCTATTGTGAGCAGAATCATACCTGAAATTGAATAAATAATCATCTTCTTTCCACGCCATACAAAATATTGGTGCCCTAAAATTGCGATACCGAACACAATCCACGCAACAAAGGAAAAAGCGGCTTTATGTAAATTTTCAAGATTAAGCGCTTGCGCCAAATGCCATGAACCGGAAATTAATGTTGCGGTGAGTAATATTTCCCCTGCAACAAACAGACGAAAAAAATGGCGTTCTACGGTTATTAACGGAGGAATTGCGGGAGAAAAATCCGTTTTTTTCAATTTTAATCGGCGGTCTATCCAAACCAATTGAACCGCATAGAGCATCGCGATAAAACATACGGCATAGGTAAAAATCGATAAGCCGATATGAAACATCATGGTTGCATTTTGGTTTAGTAATTGAACCAGATGGCTGGGTATAAAGGTGGCGCCGACAAGGTTAATAATGGCGAAAGAATAGACGATAGGCAATAGCAACCATGCCGTAGAAAGCCGCAGTGTAGCGAACGTAGCAAGTATTGAAATCATTACGCTCATTAAGGAGCCGATTTCCATTAGCGTAAAAGATTGCCCGCTAGCCAAATCAAATAAAAGTGGTTGGAGACTGACACAATGCAAAATGACGGCCAAAAGTGCGGTCAAAAAAAGAGGAATTTTTAATCCTTGTTGCGCGTTAATTTGCATGTTAAACAAAAACGGTACGATCAATAATAAATTTAATAAATAAAATAAAATTGAAAGAATAGCAAACCACATAATCATTTTCTCTTATACAGGAACGCTTTCTATTTTAACGTCCTCCCTTTTAAATCGCTATAAATTTATTTAGCATGGTGAAAATTAAGCAAATATTAGTATAATTAAGAAAATCTTGTAAAAATAGGGATTAAAATGTTTGATAATTTATCCGATCGCCTTTCCAAAACCCTACGCAACATCAGCGGACGCGGGCGTTTAACCGAAGACAACATTAAAGAAACCTTGCGCGAAGTGCGCATGGCATTGCTGGAAGCCGACGTGGCATTGCCGGTGGTGCGCGATTTTATTAATAAAGTGAAAGAACGCGCCATTGGTGCAGAAGTGAACAAAAGCCTGACTCCGGGTCAGGAATTCGTCAAAATCGTGCAAGCCGAATTGGAAGTGGCAATGGGCGAAGCCAATGAAAGCCTGAATCTAGCGACTCAACCGCCGGCTGTCATTTTGATGGCGGGTCTGCAAGGGGCGGGTAAAACCACCAGCGTGGGGAAACTGGCGAAATTCCTGCGCGAACGCCATAAAAAGAAAGTGTTGGTGGTCTCTGCCGACGTTTACCGACCTGCTGCGATCAAGCAGTTGGAAACCCTTGCCCAAGGCGTGAACGCGGATTTCTTCCCGTCCGACGTGAAACAAAAACCGGTGGATATTGCCAAAGCCGCATTGGCGGAAGCCAAACTGAAATTCTACGATGTGTTAATTGTCGATACGGCGGGTCGTTTGCACGTTGACAACGAAATGATGGATGAAATCAAACAGGTTCATGCGGCGTTAAATCCGATTGAAACCCTATTCACCGTGGATGCCATGACCGGTCAGGATGCGGCGAATACGGCAAAAGCGTTCAATGAAGCGCTCCCGCTGACCGGTGTGATTCTCACTAAAGTGGACGGCGACGCGCGCGGCGGTGCAGCGTTATCCATTCGCCAAATTACCGGCAAGCCGATTAAATTCCTCGGGGTAGGCGAAAAAAACGATGCGCTGGAGCCCTTCCATCCCGATCGTATTGCATCACGTATTCTCGGCATGGGTGACGTGCTTTCCCTGATTGAAGACTTGGAACGCTCCGTTGACCGTGAAAAAGCGGAAAAGATAGCGCAAAAATTCAAAAAAGGCGACGATTTTACGCTGGAAGATTTCCGCGAACAATTACGCGAAATGAAGAGAATGGGTGGCATGATGTCCATGTTGGAAAAATTGCCGGGCGCAAAAAACTTACCGGATCATGTGAAAAATCAGGTGGACGACAAAATGTTTAATAAGCTGGAAGCTATCATCAACTCCATGACCTTAAAAGAACGCGCTAACCCAGACATGATCAAAGGCTCCCGCCGCCGCCGTATTGCCCTCGGCTCCGGCACGCAGGTGCAGGATGTGAACAAGTTGCTCAAACAATTCGACGAAATGCAACGCATGATGAAGAAAATGCGTAAAGGCGGCATGGCAAAAATGATGCGCGGTATGCAAGGCTTAATAGGCGGCGGACTTGGCGGATTAGGCGGAATGTTTAGACGTTAGTTGACGCGGAGAAAAGAAGAGAAAACGGAGAAATAAGCCCTTTATGCGGTTTCCCATGGGCGCGATTTCAGCCGCACATAACAGCAATACAGCAGGTGCGGTCGATTTTTAATGAATTTCAATATTGTGAATTTATTATCGTAACATTATGCAAAATCCATTTTCGGCAAACTGGACGGCAAAAGGCAATACGCTTTGTCTGGGACATTGGGAAATTACCTATCGCGGCTTACCGCTGACACTTCCGGTTGGGCGGCTGGATAAAGATATGGGAACGCAGAATATTTATAACTTTATTGATCCTAATGATGAACTTTATCGCGAAGGACTGGGTGAAGACGATTGGATTGTTGAAAATATCGATTGGTTATCCGATGTTTTCATTCAACATGATATTCCGCTGGAGGAAGAAAATATGCGCGCATTTTATCAAGCCGTTAATGCGCAAGACTGGCGTTGCGGCAGCTGCGGAGGGTGCATTTAGTCATACCTCAAATAATGCCTGAAAAATTGAGTCACAAAAACTGCGGTCAAATTGATCTGCCCCCAAAAATCCGGACGATTAATTCAAGGACTGACAACGATATTATATCGGACTCAGTCCTTTTAATTTCAGTTGCTTGGCTTCGTCCTGAAGTCTGAGCCTTCTCAACTCCTTTAGGTAAGCCACCTCTACTTCAAGCTGTAAAATTCTCAGACGCAACCAGTCTTCTTCTGTTTTGGGTGGCGGTGGCATTTGGCATATTTCGGTTTCATAGGCGGTCGTCCTGATGGTTTGCGGGGAATAAGTCCTTTTATGTCACTTTTTTCAAACCGTTTCAACCACGTTCCGACTAAGGCGTTGGAAGGAATATTGTAAAAACGCGCGGCTTCTCTGATACTCATTTCTCTATTTAAGATAGGTCGGAGAATTTGTAATTTAAATTCTGTTGTGTAGTGTTTACCCATAAAAATCTGCACCTCAATTGTTGGTTTGTTGAGTCCAACTTTTGGGGTGCAGATCAAAATTCACCGCACTTTTTTATTTCTTTCATACTAAAACAATTTTATTCTTCTAACCCACACTTCAATCTTACACAAGTTACTCATTTTTAAAATTGTTATTTACATAATACTCAAGTAAAATTTCAAAATTTTATTCATCGTTACTCATCTAAGGTTCTTATAATGAAAATCAGCAATCAGCAATCAGCAATCAGCAATCAGCAATCAGCAATCAGCAATCAGCAATCAG
>CAURMH010000046.1:0-12619 GCA_963525745.1 uncultured Pasteurellaceae bacterium
GTCAAGACGATCCGGAAATGGCGGAAATTGCGGAAGAATGTAAACAAGAAGCCTATGATTTATTCTTAGCGGCAGCAGAACAAGAGAAAGACTGGGCGGATTACTTGTTCAAAGACGGCTCCATGATCGGCTTGAACAGAGACATTTTGGTGCAATACGTGGAATACATCACTAACATCCGTATGCAGGCGGTAGGCTTACCGTTGCCATTCCAAGCGCGCTCCAACCCGATTCCTTGGATCAACGCCTGGTTGGTTTCCGACAACGTACAAGTGGCACCGCAAGAAGTGGAAGTGAGTTCTTATCTTGTCGGTCAAATTGACTCCAAAGTGGACACCAAAGATTTCGACGGATTTGATTTATAATTCTTCTTCAATTATGATTACGCTCAAGGCTAACGCATAAAAGTGAGCAATACATTTTGCTCGCTTATTTAATTTTTAATTATGAATATCTCAATCCCCGCATCAAAACTCTATTCTCTTCAATATATAAGAGGAATTGCTGCTCTTGCCGTTTTATTCTATCACTTACAAGCCTCTTTAAATAACGTTTACGCTCAAACGAATCTCGGCGAATTAATTTTTTCACAAGGTCAATTTGGTGTCGAGTTATTCTTTGTATTAAGTGGGTTTATTATTTGCTTTTCAACGGAGCGGATAGAATCACGCGCCGTAATAAAATTTTTAATCCGCAGAATTTTTAGAATCTATCCATTACTGATCCTTTGTGTCACTGCTTATTATTTTCTTTTAAGTAGTCACTATGATCTTCATTATTATAGTGTTTCCGTACTAGGATTTAATTTTAACTATAAAGCGGCTGCGCCTTTTTTCGGTTGGAATGTCCTACCAACCGCATGGTCAATTTCTTATGAGCTCAGTTTTTATTTTTTATTTGCTATTGCAATGCTTATAAGTCATAAATATAGAATCTTACTTGCATGTATTTTAGTCATCGGTGCTTATCTGTCTGCCAGTTATTATTTCAATCATGAGTTCTTTCTCTATTTTAATAAATCGGAAAATCATAATATCGGCGAGCATAATATTTTCTATCTTTTCACCTCACCCATGTTTTTAGAATTTATTTATGGCATGCTTATTTATGTTATTTATCACTATTTTAGAAACTCCACGTTTTCAATCAATAGTGAAAATCGTTATCCGATTAAATTTTTAATTATTTTATCTATTATCTATCTCATCGCATTGATTGCTTCCGATGATAAGAATAATCCTCATATTCTCCTCCAACAAGGCCCTTTAGCCTGGGGATTGATTGCCGCAATGATGCTTTCATTAAGTATTATTTATGAAACATTATTTAGTACAAATAAATCTCATTTCTTAGATTACTTAGGCGAAATATCCTATTCACTCTATATTAGTCACATGCTAATCTTTGATTTAATTTATCGTAAATTCGGTATAGTTAAACAAAATGGTATCACGCCTTTTATTATGTCCACCATTTTTGCAATTATTATTGCAATCATACTGCATCATCTTATAGAAAAACCGCTTATTCATTTTTCAAAGAAATTAATTAAACGTTTTTAAAAACTTAAAGGAGCTTGTTAAAATTCACAAGCCCCTTTAAATGTTTCATTTATAATCAGGCTATCCAACCTTATTCACTATATCAATCAACCGTAATCCTATCTCTTTTCGCCATCCCTGTAATAATTCAGGCAAATGGGATTGATCTTGTTTTTTTAACCATGTCCAAGAAAGCAGCTCTTCTAAACTGCGCTTACTTGCGACTAATTCCGAATTTAATCCCGGCGGAGTAAAAAGTTTAAGCTTTTCGGATAATAATTTAATCGCCTGCTTATAGCGGCAATCTTCCATAACCCGTATGATTCGATCCGGATAATCATTTGGAGCAATCCGTCTGGCCTGAGTGAGAATCTGTAAAATTTTCTTACCGCGTATGCGAACTT
Organism: uncultured Pasteurellaceae bacterium; assembly: GCA_963525745.1. Classification (GTDB taxonomy): domain Bacteria; phylum Pseudomonadota; class Gammaproteobacteria; order Enterobacterales; family Pasteurellaceae; genus CAURMH01. Next base: position 1,946 of record CAURMH010000046.1, read on the forward strand.
CATTTTCGGAAAATCCTAATGCCAGCATTTCAGAAGAATTTTTAGGGTTATAACGGGCGGCTTTCCATAAATTTTCCGATTTAACAATCAAAGGAAGCGCCAAATCACGCGTTTGTCCCAATATCAAACGCCATTTCGCCAATAATTTCAAACGCGCCAATTCCGATGGGGTTAATTTCCACGCGTTAGGAATATCCAAATAAGCGGTTTCAGGATCTTTCTCTTGCATTTTGCATGCTTTTTGTAAAGCCAAAGCGCAATCCTCCCGCGCTGCCGCGCTCCAAGGCGTTGCCTGTAATTCTTCCGCTAAACGCCAATAAAGCGGCAGCAAATACCACACGTCTGCCGCCGCATATTGCAATTGTATATCGGATAAAGGCCGCTTCAGCCAATTGGTCCGCGTCGCGCCTTTATCAATTTCAACCGACAAATATTGCAAAATCAATGTAGCCAATCCGGTGGCTTGAGGCTGCCCTAAAAAACGCACCATAATTTGTGTATCCAGCATAGGCTCCGGTAACTGATTGAAATATTGGAGAAAAACAACAAGATCTTCGCTACAGGCATGAAGAACTTTTATCACATGATGATTTTTTAATAAATCGACAAAAGGCGAAAAATCCGTTATTTGTAAAGGATCGATTAAATAAACCTGTTCTCCGTCATAAACCTGAATCAGCCCCAATTTAGGACGATAACTGGAAACGCGAACAAATTCTGTATCCAGTGCGATAACCGGCTTTTGAGCAACTCGAGAGCAAAGCTCACTTAATTCATGATCCTGAGTCACCAACACAAAGTGCGGTCGATTTTGACATTCTTTTATCATTTTTCCTTCTACAAAATGAAAGGGATATGCCGTCATATCCCTTATACAAGATTACTCGGCATCAGCCGAATATTTCGCTATTTCCTCGTCGCGCACGACACGGCGTAAAATTTTTCCCACATTGCTCTTAGGCAATTCATCGCGGAACTCAATTTCTTTCGGGACTTTATAACCCGTCAAATGCTGCCGGCAATGTTGGCGCAACTCTTCTCGAGTTAGACTGTCGTCTTTTTTAACGACAAAAATTTTAATTGTTTCCCCCGATACTTGATGCGGTACGCCAATAGCAACCACTTCAGCGACCTTATAATTAAGCATCACCACATCTTCAATTTCATTCGGATAAACATTAAACCCGGAAACTAAAATCATGTCTTTTTTACGATCAACAATGCGCAAATTGCAAGTTTCATCCATCACAACAATATCGCCCGTCGCCATCCAGCCGTCATGCATCACTTCTGCGGTCGCCTCCGGACGTTGCCAATAGCCCTGCATCACCTGCTCACCTTTAACCCAAAGCTCGCCCGGTTCGCCAATAGGCGCCTCCGTCCCATTTTCTTGCATAATTTTAATATCTGTATTCGGAATCGGCGAACCAATCGTGCCATTATGTTTTTCTACATTAATAGAACAAGCTGCAATTAAGGGCGAACATTCAGTCATGCCATAGCCTTCAATAATCCGACAGCCGGTCAGTTCATGCCAACGTGTCGCAACGGATTGATGAATCGCCATTCCGCCTGCCACCGATAATTTTAAAGCGGAAAAATCCACTTCTTTAAAATTTTCATTATTTAACAAGGCATTATAAAGCGTGTTGACGCCCGTAATCGCATTAAAACGATATTTCTTAAGCTCTTTTACAAACCCTTCAATATCACGCGGATTCGTAATCAAAATTGCCGTGACGCCCAATTCGATAAATAACAAACAATTCACGGTCAACGCAAAAATATGGTATAGCGGCAAGGCCAAAACTGCGGTGCGTTGCTTACCGCTATCGCCGATAAAGGGTTCCGCCACCCATCTTGCCTGTAATACATTCGTGATAATATTGCCGTGACTGAGCATCGCACCTTTCGCAATTCCCGTCGTACCGCCGGTATATTGCAAAAAAGCCAAATCATTACGCTCAATCTGAGGACGCACATATTGACGATATTTGCCGACACTTAATACTTCACGAAATGTCACGGCATGAGGTAATTTATATTTCGGCACTAATTTTTTAATATATTTCACCACAAAATTAATCAATGTCCGCTTACCGAAAGAAAGCTGATCCCCCATGCGGGTTAAAATCACGTACTTAACCGCCGTATTAAAAACCACTTTTTCTAACGTCGACGCAAAATTCGACACCACGACAATCGCCACGGCACCGCTGTCCTGCAATTGATGTTCCAGCTCCCGCGGAGTATAAAGCGGATTCACATTAACCGCAATTAAGCCCGCTCGCAGCACGCCTAAGAGCGCTATCGGATATTGCAACAAATTCGGCATCATTAACGCAACGCGATCCCCGCGCTGCAATTTAAGCTCATTTTGTAAATATGCAGCAAAGGCACGGCTACGTTCTTCCAATTTACGAAAGGTTAACGCCTGCCCCATATTAATATAGGCCGGGCGATCCGGATGTTCACGAACCGCCTTATCAAACATATCCAAAATGGAATCATACTTCGACGTATCGATTTCTTTTTCTGCACCTTCCGGATAGTTCTTAAACCAAATTTTTTCCATGCTCGTCCTTTTTATCAAAGAAAAGTTAAGTCGCACATCGGCTTAATATAAATAATATTGCACCTGCACTTCATCATACCAACGATGACGCCAGCCCCACGGCACGCCCCATAGGTCATCATCAAACGGATAATAATAAGATTGCCCTAATTTCCATAGGCGATATTGCTGCACATTCACCACCGGGTAAATGTAATCCGCCTGATCAATCTTACCGGATTCGCGCTTGGTTAAAATTCCACCAAGGGTAATAAATTGTTCTTTTAACATTTCCGGCTCAATCAAGCCATGAAAATAAGCGATAAAACGACCATTCGGTGCCGCATCAAGCATCGGTTTTGCCGCCAACGGCGAAACCGGAAGGCTTAATATTTCGACTTTCGTTTGCTGCGGTTGTGCAGTCACCTTCATCACACGCCCGGCCAAACGTATTGTTTTGCATTGACAGTGAAAATCGTCATCTTTAATTTCGGCAAAGGACGTTAACTGAAACCGCGCCTTTTCCAGGCCGGCCGGCGGCGCCATGCAACCGCTTACCCCTAATAAAAGTGCGGTCAAAAATAGAATCGCTTTTCGTTTCATCTTTCCCCCTTTACGCTTTCCGACAACCTATTCTCTGCCGGGTAATTTTTTCCAAGTGACTTCATTACGTAAATAAACTGGCTCAATGTCTAACGCGCTGACAACCCGTTTGTTTTGCCACTCGACCAACGCAAGATCCAACATATCCCGCGCGGATGGTAACACAATCTCCGATCCCTTAAAACCGTTCGCGCTAAATAACGGATAAGCCTGCCAGCCGGTTCCAACCTGTAGGGATTCACGCGAAGACAATTGCGGCAAAATCCGTTCCGGCGCCACAACCTGTTCATCAATCAGCGTCTGCCATTCAAAAAACTCGCCGAAATCTGACCGCACTTTGATACGCCGATATTGCGCAAAATAAACTTCATTCATCCGCGCATCAATTGCCGCCAGCACATTTTCCGCTTGATAACGCACATAAGCCGCCTGAGCCATCGCCATCAAATCGGAAACGGGAATCACCGGCAAATCGGCAGCCAATGCCAGCCCTTGCGCCACAGCGGCACTGATGCGTACTCCGGTAAAACTGCCCGGCCCGCGCCCGAATGCCAAGCCGTCGACCTGTGACAAACGCAGCCCCGAATTCACCAAAATCTCATCAATCATCGGTAAAATTCGTTGTGTATGCGTCCGTTGCGCCACTTCATCCAAAAATGTTTTTTCACCCTGATGCAACAACGCCACCGAGCAGGCCTCTGTCGCCGTATCTAATGCCAATAACGTTAACTTATCCATTCGTTTTCCATTCAGTTAATTTTGAAGAAATTGTATCACTTTCTGCAAATCGCGGGTACGACCGGCATTCGGCAAACTTTTTAAAAACGTTGCCCCATAAGGACGCATAACCAGCCGATTGTCACAAATAATAATCGCCCCCCGATCGGTCACATCACGAATTAAACGCCCTACGCCTTGTTTCAACGTAATCACCGCGTCGGGCAATTGAATTTCATGAAACGGATCACCGCCCTGTAACCGGCAATCTTCAATACGTGCTTTTAATAACGGATCGTCCGGCGCCGTAAAAGGTAATTTATCAATAACAACCAGTGATAACGCGTCGCCGCGCACATCAATACCTTCCCAAAAACCGGAGGTCGCCACTAAAACACTGTGAGGTTCGTGAATAAACCGCTCCAACAATTTTCCTTTTGCCGTCTCGCCCTGTAATAAAACGGACAATTCGCTATTTTCTCTAAAATAAGCGGCAAACCCGCGCATCATGACATAAGAGGTGCATAGTACAAAACAGCGTCCTTTATTCGCCTTAATCACCGGTAGCAACATTTCGGCCAATGTGCTTAATGTATGCGCTTGATTGGCATTCGGCAAATAACGCGGCACACAAAGCAAGGCTTGCTTGGGATAATTAAACGGGCTGGGTAAAATTTTTTGTTCTGCCGCCGTAATGCCTAATCGGTGACAAAAATGGTCAAACGTTCCGCCCACTGCCAATGTCGCGGAAGTAAAAATCCAAGCCGCCTGCCGTTGGTTAAGTCGCTCGCCGAATTTATCGGCCACGGTCAGCGGCGTAATATGAATGCCGAACTGCCGCCCGAAGGTTTCATACCAATAACAATGTCCCATAATTTGGGTATCCTGCAAACGTTTTAATTGGCTTTTAATGGTTTCCGTACGCTCAAAAAGACTGTCCAGCGTTTGTGAACGACCAAGCGCCAATTTCATCACATCGGATAAAAATTGCATTTTTTCCTGCCATATTTCAACGGATTTTTTGACCGCACTTTGCCCCAAAATTTCCCGCCAGTTTCCTTTTACATTGCCCTCGCCCAGCAACAATCGAAAATCCTGCACCACTTTCTGTAATGTGTCCGACGCCTTGCCCAGTTGTGACATGTCTTTTAATTCCGTGCGATAAACAATCTGGCTATCTTTACATAAATCGAAAATCTGACGAGACGTTAAGGACTGCCCAAAATACTGAGAAGCAATATCGGGTAACTGATGCGCTTCATCGAAAATAATCACTTCCGCCGACGGAATTAATTCGCCGAAGCCGCTTTCTTTCACCGCCATATCGGCAAAGAAAAGATGATGATTGACGACTACCAAATCGGCATTTAACGCTTTTTTACGCGCCCGTGCCACATAACAATCGGCATAATTGGGGCAATCACTTCCCAAGCAACTTTCCACCGTGCTGGTAAGTTGCGATAAAATGGGGCTATCTTCCGCGATTGACACGCATTCCGTCAAATCGCCCGTAACCGTTCCGTTATTCCATTTTCGCACGGCGGAGAGATCCGCCAAAACGGATTTATCGCCCAATACGCCCTGAGTGATAAGCTGCTCCAGACGCTCTAAACATAAATAATTGGCACGACCTTTTAATAAGGCAATTTTTCCCGTATAGCCCAAAGCCTTTTTTATTGCCGGCAAGTCCCGATTAAATAACTGATCCTGCAAATTTTTTGAGCCGGTGGAAACAATCGTTTTTTTGCCCGCACTTAATGCCGGCGCCAAATAAGCAAAGGTTTTTCCGGTTCCCGTACCGGCTTCGACGACAAGGATGGATTGTTCTTCAATCGCTGCAGAGACGGCTTGCGCCATCGCCAGCTGTTCCGCCCGCGGACGAAACCCCTTAATCTGCCGACTTAATTCGCCGTTATCGGAAAAAATTTGATTCATTCGTTCGGTTTTTGGCATATCGGTACACTTAAAAATAGCCTAATGAAGCCGCAAAGCAAAACAAAAAACGGTGGAAAAATCCACCGCTCTTTGCCGATTGCCGATTGATTATTCAACAATCAATGTACGACATACGTTTGTATCGCCTGCCGATTCGTCGCCTTGCGTCAACAAGACCAAATCGCCCGACACCAAATAACCTTGCTCTTTAAGCAGGTTTATCGCCGCTTTTGCACCGGCGGCACTACGCGTATCGCCATCGTTAAATACCGGCGTCACCCCACGATACAAGGCGCATCGATTTAAGGTTTGTTGAACACGCGAAAGGGCAAAAATTGGCAAACCGGAACTAATACGCGACATTAATAACGCCGTGCGACCGGAATGGGTTAGGCTCACAATTGCCGCAATACCTTTCATATGGTTTGCCGCATACATCGCCGACATTGCTACAGATTCTTCAATCGAATCAAATTCTCTATCTAAACGATGATGAGAAACGCTGGCGCTCGGCACTTTTTCTGCACCTAAACAAACAGCCGCCATGGCTGCAACAGTTTCGGACGGATACTGCCCCGCCGCCGTTTCGGCCGAAAGCATGACGGCATCGGTTCCGTCCAGCACAGCATTAGCAACGTCCATCACTTCCGCACGCGTCGGCATCGGATTGCTAATCATGGATTCCATCATTTGGGTTGCGGTTATCACTGCGCGATTTAGCTGACGGGTGCGACGAATTAAGCGTTTTTGAACGCCGGCCAATTCAGGATCGCCAATTTCCACACCCAAATCGCCACGCGCCACCATTACTACATCGGAAGCCAAAATAATGTCGTCCATCGCTTCTTGTGTGGCAACTGCTTCGGCACGCTCAACTTTAGCGACAATTTTAGTCTCCAACCCGGCTTTTAACGCCAATTCACGTGCATAGTTCAAATCCGCCCCGGAGCGCGGGAAAGAAACCGCCAAAAAGTCAACACCAATACGCGCCGCCGTGATAATGTCGGCTTTATCTTTTTCCGTTAACGCGTCTGCAGAAAGCCCGCCGCCGAGTTTATTAATTCCTTTATTGTTTGACAACGGTCCGCCGACGGTCACTTCGGTAAACACTTTCACCTTGTCCGTAGACAGCACTTTTAATTGAACACGGCCGTCATCCAATAACAAAATATCCCCCGGCACCACGTCTTGCGGCAGGGTTTTATAATCCAATCCCACGGATTGTTGATCGCCTTCGCCTTTCGGTAACTCCGCGTCTAAAATAAATTTATCTCCCACATTGAGGAAAATTTTACCGTCTTTAAACGTTGAAATGCGAATTTTTGGTCCCTGTAAATCGCCCAAAATCGCGACAGTTTTGCCTAATTTTTTCGCAATCGCACGTACACGTTCAGCGCGTTCGATATGATCTTCCGGCGAGCCGTGTGAAAAATTCATACGAACCACATTGGCGCCTGCCGCAATAATTTTTTCCAAATTATTATCGCGATCCGTGGCCGGCCCCATGGTACATACAATTTTGGTTCTTCTTAGTCTTCTAGACATTCATCTACTCCATCAAATAATTATAGAATTCAACAAGTTTGTTTTTATTTCAGATAAAATAACCCAAGCATAAAGCTGCGCGCATTATACGCATAAACCGCTGTAAAATCAAAACTACAATCACGCCGCCGGGAAATATCGCCTTCCCCGTTTTTGATTAATTTTCTAGCAAAAAGAAAGAATTTTTACAAATTCACTTGAATTTATGCCGAAAACCCGATAATATTCGCCGCGTTTCCTTAAAGCGCGACTATAGCTCAGTTGGTTAGAGCACCACCTTGACATGGTGGGGGTCACTGGTTCGAGTCCAGCTAGTCGCACCAAACAACTCCTTGTACCCCACGTAATTTAACGTGGGGTTTTATTTTATCCCGCTTTTTACAAAGCTTTATCACTCTTTTACTCAATACATTTAAACGCACCTAATCGTCTCTAATCTCAGTTTTTATCCGCAAAGTCACCTCAAAGAACGACAAGAAGAACAATCCACCACCTTTTTAGGCATATACTTGCCTCTTTGTGATTGGTTTCATTTTTCATTCCTTGCCTAAATTTTAGGTCACCAGCAAAAACGCGGTCAAAAATAACCGCGCTTTAACTATGCTTTTTTACACTGTTTTAATCTTTCCAATAAATCATTTGGCGAGATATAACCTATTTGATTTCCGCTTTTTAATTGCCCGAATAAATCCATGTCAGCCAATCGCTTTAAATCTTTTCTCGCGGTATTTTCACTAATGCCATATTCAATACTGATTTCTTTAGCCGTAAAAATTGTCCCCGTTTCTTTAGCCGCTTTTTGTAATAGCTGAAGTTGTCTATCGTTGAGTTTTGGCTCTACGCTTGCCGTGAATTTCGCTATTGCTGAACTAAAGGCCTTAAAATTGTTCTGCTTGTCGCTGATATATTTTTCTAAATCTGTGATTGCGCGCTTTATTGTTTCCGCTTGATAATACAAAAAATAAGTGACGTCTAAGTCATCGGTTTCTGCATAAAGATACGCTCGTGCATATTTGCTTGGTGCCTCTTTCAGTAAACGACTGATAGAAATATATTCAAAGAGCCAATAACCGTTTTTAAGCATAAACCAATAGAACAAGGCGCGGGCAGTTCTTCCGTTGCCGTCTCCGAAAGGATGAATAAAGCCAATAAGAAAATGTAGAATGATGGCTTTAACCACCGGGTGAATAAATTCTGCCTCCACGCCGTTATGATTGGCATTGGCAAAATTACAAAAACTTTGCATTAATGCCGGTAAATCTTCAAACTTTGGCGGCTGATGGATAATATTGCCATCATAATCGGCAATATAGATTTCGTCATTCCGTCTTAATTCCCCCGATACAGCATTATTTTCTATTGCCCGCTCTGTAGCTATGCTATGTAATTTTAGTATCATATCCAGCGAAAGCGGGGCGTTTTTAAGTGTAATTGCCTGTTGCATTAAGCGGTAATTATTAACAATCATCATTTCATCTTTCGTTTTTGGCTTCCGTGCAGTTTCCAGCATTTCTTTCGCCACTTTACGCGTAGTGGCTGCGCCTTCCAGTTGTGCCGACGTGATGGCCTCTTCCATTATCAAAGATTTTAATAAAAAACGGTTTTGCTCGTTTGAGCTTAATCCTGCGAGATTGTTAGTGCCGATACTTCCGCCTGCTGTTTTGTCAATGAAGTGTAGTAACGCCTGTAATGAGACGGGGACGGCATAAGCAAAGTCATATTTGCCAATCGTAAAATGATTAAGCAGCGCGCCACGACTGAGTTTTGTTGCCATCCAGGCAAAATCCGTATTTTGAGAGTAGATTCGCTTGAATTTATCCCAGTGTAAATATCTCCCCTTTTCGTCAGTCGCCTTATATTGCCCCATTGAAGAAAGGTTTTTTTGAGTAAGCTCTATTGCCAATAATTCTGCTAGCGATTTTGGTTTTGATACTTTCATAAATAACAACGCAATTTTTAAATATTGCGTTAGTTAAACACTTTTACTGGAAATTGTCTATAGCATGAAATGAAAAAGCGGTCAAATTGACCGCACTTTTAATCTGTTTACGCCCCGGCGATAAGTTTAAAGGTTTGCGGGGATTTTTGCCATGGGCCGTGAGTAACAAAATGTGGGCTTTGCGGGTAAGATAGTAATTAAATAAAGCCAATAAAAAAGGTGGGCTAAAAGCCCACCCTACGATTAATTGATTAATTGCGTTTAATGCAACTAACGGATTACCATTGGTAACCGACGCTTCCGCCGTAAGTGAGGTCGCTACGGCTGTTTAAGCCAATACCGAATTTCACAGACAGTTTGTTGTCGTCGGAGTTACGTGCGTAACCTACTGCAACCGCGTGTTCACCACGGTAGCCGCCTGCCGCTGCGGAAACTAAAGTTTTACCCGCTTCGTTAGGACGTTGTAAGAACGCCATCGCTGTTGCACCGGCGATACCTGCACGAAGTTTCTTATCAACGTGGTTCACTTTGTTGTTTACGTTATTAATGTTGTTATTAATATTGTTAACAACGGTTGGTGATCCGATAACGGCCGCTTGAACCGCTTCGTTCAATTGTGCCACGTTAACCGCGTCAGTAGCTGCTGTACCTTTCGCCACGTCGTGAACTTGGTTGCCGCCCATGCTGACACGACTGCCTGTCGCGACTTCAACAGTCTTACCTGCGCCGCCAAGTCTTACGTTGCCGTTTGCCGTTAAGTCGTTAGTCACCACGCTATTTACATTGATGTCTTGTTTCAATGCCACGCTGATAGTACGACCGCTTTGCGTAATCGCAATGTTGTCGCCTGCGTCGATGGTGACAAGGCTATTGGTGGCGTTCACGGTTTCAGTCGCAGAACCAGTTACAGTACCTGAACCAGATGCAGTTGTCGTAATGTTCCAACCATTGTCTGCTGTTTGTTGAGCAAAGCTCATTGCATTACTCGCCATTGTTACCGCGCTATTTGCAGTAGTGTTCGCCGCGTTAGCCGTATTTTGTGCTGCAATAGCTGTTGCATTCGCTGCATTCGCTGTTGTTTGCGCTGCATTAGCAGTGGTATTCGCTGTATTCGCAGTCGCTTGTGCTGCGTTAGCAGTGGTATTCGCTGTATTCGCAGTCGCTTGTGCTGCGTTAGCTGTAGTGTTGGCTACGTTTGCTGTGTTTTGCGCTGCAGTAGCTGTTGCATTTGCTGTGTTCGCTGTACTTTGCGCCGCATTAGCCGTAGTATTTGCTACATTTGCTGTGCTTTGCGCCGCAAGCGCAGTGCTTTGTGCAACGGAAGCAGTACTGTTCGCTGCAAGTGCAGTACTGTGTGCGATCGCTGCTGAACTATTTGCTG
>CAURMH010000047.1:0-11072 GCA_963525745.1 uncultured Pasteurellaceae bacterium
GCATCAATGGCTTTTTGTTTCAATTCTTCCGGGTTAATCAACTTCGCGGCTTCATCGTCAATTAAGGTTTTAAGAGCATCCTTAATTTTCATTTTACGTTTTTTAGTTTTTTCACTGCCGAGATTTTGAAACATGGATTGCAACTGGCTAGTCATTTCTTCCATGCCTGGAGGCGCCATAATTTCCACCCCCATAGATACACCGGCAGCAACATCAATTTCGATTTCTTTCTCGTCTAGCTGTCCTTCCCGTAATTTTTTGCGAAAAGCTTGGCGTGTGCTACTGTTGCTATCATGATTCTCCACCTCGCCCCATTGATTTTTCGCCGGCGGCAGCAACGCATCTAAAATACGTTCCTCCGCAGCATCTTCCGCTTTAACGCGATTTTTAGCAATTTCTTGTTGGCGAACCAATTTCATTGCACCATCGGTTAAATCTCGAATAATGGAATCCACTTCTTTACCCACATACCCTACTTCGGTAAATTTAGTGGCTTCCACTTTAATGAACGGTGCATTGGCTAATTTTGCCAAACGACGAGCAATTTCGGTTTTCCCCACGCCGGTCGGCCCAATCATAAGAATATTTTTCGGGGTCACTTCATGGCGCATTGGCTCTTGCAACTGCATTCTGCGCCAACGGTTTCTCAGGGCAATCGCGACCGCTCTTTTAGCTTCGCTCTGCCCGATAATGTGTTGATTTAATTCAGAGACAATCTCGCGGGGAGTCATTTCAGACATAATTTTTCCTTACTATAACTAGGCTGCCATTTTTAAAACGACAACACCACTAACAATTAATAATGCACCCATGATCCGCCAAAAGGTGAACGGATCTTGATAGAACAGCACGCCAACAATAAAGGCTCCCGCCGCACCAATGCCTGTCCATACACCATAAGCGGTCCCTATCGGGATAGTACGTTGCGCTAACCACAATAATACCCCGCTACCAAACATAAATATTACAGCAATCACAATACCGGAAATTCGCGTCTCCGGGTTATCTGCCATTTTCAACCCAATCGGCCAACCAATTTCCAGCAAACCGGCAAAAATCAAGCAAAGCCAAGCCATTAAGGTAATTCCTCAATAGTGAAATTGGTGTTGGTGAATACGCAAATCTCACCGGCGATTTTCAACGATTTCTCCACAATTTCACGCGCCGATAAATCAGTATTTTCCACCAAAGCACGGGCGGCAGATAACGCGTAGTTGCCGCCGGAACCAATGGCAAGAATTTGATCTTCCTCCGGTTGTACTACATCGCCGATACCGGTGATAATCAAACTTTCTTTCTCGTCCGCCACGATTAGCATCGCTTCCAGCTTACGCAACGCGCGGTCGGTGCGCCAATCTTTCGCCAATTCCACCGCACTTTTCAGCAAATGCCCTTGGTGCATTTCTAATTTACGTTCAAACAATTCAAATAAGGTGAAAGCATCCGCCGTACCGCCGGCAAATCCCGCCAACACTTTGCCGTTATACAAACGACGTACTTTGCGTGCGTTACCTTTCATCACCGTATTGCCTAAAGAAACCTGTCCATCACCGCCAACGACGACTTGTCCGTTGCGACGAACGCTTACAATTGTTGTCATAATTAAACCTACTCTTTATGGAAAATATGTCACCGGATATTGAGATGAAATTGTCAAATTCAAGTTTAACGAAAAGAAAAAACAATCGGAAAACCAACCGCGCTTTAGATACTGTTGTTAATCACTCAAATGTAAAATGAATTATCAACGGCGCTCAACGTATGATTAAACTTTTTTCGTATCGAAACGTTCAAAAGTCAATACGTGGCGTTCCAATTTACGCAAAAGGAGCGTCGTGATTCCGGTAATGACAAGATAAATTCCTCCGGCGATGCCGTAGATAGTTAGGGCGTCGTATTCGGTGCCGTAAAGCTGCCGCGCATACCCCATAATATCCATAATGGTAATGGTGGACGCAAGCGCAGTTCCTTTAAATACCAAGATAATTTCATTACTGTAAGAAGGTAATGCGCGTTTTAATGCGTAGGGAATAAGGATTTTTAATGTTTGCAGACGGCTTAGCCCCAATGCGGCGCAACTTTCCCACTGCCCTTTGGGGATGGCTTTGACAGCGCCGTAGAACAATTGAGTGGAATAAGCCGCACTGTTTAACGCCAACGCCAATACAGCACAAAACCACGCGTTTGAAAGTAACGGCCAAAGGATACTTTGCGTAATCCATTCAAATTGACCGGGTCCGGCGTAAATCAGAAAAAATTGAACAAGTAACGGCGTTCCCGTAAATAAAACTAAGTATAAATTGGCCGCACTTTTTAGCCATGTTTTTTCCATGGCAAGTAAGATGGTTAGCAGTAAGGCGAGGAAAAATGCCATGCCCAATGCCGTGACGGTTAGCAATAAACTGGTCGGAATACCTTGTGCGATAACGCTAAAATACTCTTGAAACATTACTTGACTCCTCGCTCAAAACGTGTGAACCGCCTATTCAAATGACGAATGCCGATTTGGCTAATGAGTGTAATCGCCAGATAAATCAGCGCGCTAATGCCGTACCATGTGAAAGGCTGATGGGTATTGGTATTGATCAAACCGGCCTGACGCATTAAATCATCGACGCCAATCAATGATACCAAGGCGGTATCTTTGAGTAAAACAAGCCACTGATTGCTGAGACCGGGTAGGGCATGACGCCAGACTTGTGGGAGTATGATGCGCATGAAGGTGTATCGGCGACTGAGCCCCAAAGCTGCGCCGGACTCCCACTGACCTTTCGGAACGGCTTGGATTGCGCCACGCAGTGTTTGAGAGGCATAAGCCGCAAAAATAAGCGACAACGCAAAAACGCCGCAGCCGAATGCGCCGAATTCAATATATTCGCCGGTAAGGGCTTCGACGATTTCGGTCGAACCAAAATAAATCAATAGCACAACCAAAATTTCAGGTAAGCCGCGCAGTAAGGCGATCAGTACGGCGGAAGGTTTACTGATACAGCTGTATTTATTGGCTTCCAAAGCGGCGAAAAGGAGGCTTAACAAGAGACCAAAAATTAGCGAGCAGAAAGCAAGCCCTAAGGTTGTTAGGGCTGCCGTAAAGATTAAAGAAAGATAATCCGAAAACATAAGATCATTTAGTCATCCATTTATCATAGATTTTTTGATATTCGCCATTGGCTTTAATTGTGGCCAGGCCTTTGTTTAAGCTGTCCGCAAGGGCTTGATTCGATTTGTTCAGCGCGATACCGAGACCGTTGCCGAAGTATCTTTTATCGGTGACTTTTTCGCCTACAAATTCAATAGACGGCTCTTTTTTAATCATATCCGCCAGGACGGCGGTATCACCGAAAATAATATCAATACGCCCGTTTTTTAAATCTAAGATAGCATCCTGTAAGCTGGCATAGGATTTCGGTTGATATTGTTTGGTTTCGTTAACGGTGTATTGCTGGAAAGTGGTTCCGTTTTGTACGCCAATATTTTTGGCGCCGGCTAAATCCGCTTTGCCTTTAATGGCGATATAGCTGGCGGAACTGTCATAGTAAGGATGACTAAACAGCACTTGTTTTGACCGCACTTCGGTAATATCCATGGCAGAAATGGCCGCATCGAAACGTTTGGCTTTCAAACTTGGAATTAACGCATCAAACGATTGGCTTTGAAAATGGCAAGTGGCTTGAATTTCTTGGCAAATGGCATTGGCAATATCAACATCAAAGCCGATAATTTCTCCTTTTTCATTCGTGAGTTCAAAAGGCGGGTAGCTCGGTTCCATCGCAAAGGTAATCTCTTGTGCGGCGGCGATGGTTGAGGTGCCAATAATGGCGGCGACTAATAACAATTTTTTCATTTGATGCTCCTTATTCTGAGTGTGATAAATATTGTTTAAATTGTGTCGTTTGTGGATGAATAAAACAATCGGCAGAACCGCTTTCGACGATATGCCCCCGTTCCATATAAATGACTTTTGTGGCAACCTTTTGAGCAACGCTCACTTCATGCGTGACGATAACCTGGATGATCCCGGTTTGTCTTAATTCATTAATAATTTCAACAACTTGAGCGGTAATTTCAGGATCAAGTGCGGCAGTGGGTTCATCAAACAATAAAACTTGCGGTTTCATCATCAATGCGCGCGCGATGGCCACACGTTGTTGCTGCCCGCCGGATAAATGCAGGGGAAAGCGCCCGGCTTGTTCTTCCAAACGTAAACGTTTGAGCAGTTCGGACGCTTCTGCATACGCCTTGTCTTTTTCCATTTTAAGCACTTTAAGCGGCGCTTCGATTAAGTTTTCGATAACCGTTAGATGCGGCCAAAGATTATACTGTTGAAAAACCATGCCGACTTCACGACGTAGTTGACGAATCGCTTTCGGATTTGCCGTCGCTTTCGATAAGTCGAATTGATTATTGGCAATCATTAATTCGCCCGATGTCGGTACTTCCAATAAATTCAATGTGCGGATCAATGTACTTTTCCCCGCGCCGCTCGGCCCGAGCAACACAAGCGTATCGCCTTCTCGAGCGGATAAATTGATATTGAACAACGCCTGCGACGAGCCGTAGAAGAAATTGAGATTTTTTACATTAATTGTCATCGTTACTTTGCCGTATAATTAAGATGAAAAAATATTACTATTTATTGCATAATTATGCAAATTAATTTTAAAAAAAATCCCTCATGGGGATTTAAA
This sequence comes from uncultured Pasteurellaceae bacterium, assembly GCA_963525745.1. GTDB lineage: Bacteria > Pseudomonadota > Gammaproteobacteria > Enterobacterales > Pasteurellaceae > CAURMH01. Next base: position 4,689 of record CAURMH010000047.1, read on the forward strand.
GTTATTGTTTTTCCGATAGTGACTAAAAAATATTGGATTTTTTGACCGCACTTGATTTCGTTAAGCGGTCGCTTTGGCCATTTCAAACTCCACTAACATCATTAAAATATGAATGACTTTTATGTGAATTTCTTGAATACGATCGGCGTAACCAAAGTGCGGAACACGGATTTCGACATCCGCCAAACCGGCCATTTTTCCTCCATCTTTTCCGGTCATCGTAATGACTTTCATTCCTTTTGATCTCGCCGCTTCAATCGCGTTCAGTATATTTTTAGAATTACCGGAAGTCGATAAGCCGAACAGCACGTCGCCTTGACGTCCAACGGCTTCGACATAGCGGGAAAAAACATAGTCATAGCCAAAGTCGTTACTGACACAACTTAAATGACTGACATCCGAAATGGCGATCGCCGGATACCCCGGGCGATTTTCGCGATAACGCCCGGTTAATTCTTCAGCGAAATGCATAGCGTCACAATGGGAGCCGCCGTTACCGCAAGACAATACTTTGCCGCCTTGCTTAAAACTTTCGGCTAAAATAAATGCGGCTTTTTCAATTAATTTAAGGTTATTTTCATCATTAATAAATGTGTTCAAAACGTTCCGTGCTTCAGTAAGCTCCGTTTTAATTTGTTCTAAATACATATTTTTTCCTTGTGTATAAAGTGCGGTCACATTCTATGTAATTTACTTTTAATAATCCATCTCCTTTTATGACGAAGGGATTATTTTTTACGATATTGATCGCAAAAGAATATGTGCATTGTGTTTTTCATTTTAAAAAACATTAAGTTGATTAAAAAGAGGAATGTTTATGCGTTTATTATTCATTATTTGCCTTGTCATTTTTAATCGTTTTTGCTTTGCCGATGCACCTGATTTAATGTTATTACATAATTATAAGGAGGCGCAGGACACAACAGGTTGGGTGATGTCGGAAAAACTTGACGGCGTACGCGGTTATTGGGACGGTAAAAAATTATTTAGTCGAGGCGGTGAGCAACTCTCTCCGCCGAATTATTTTGTTAAAGATTTTCCGCCGTTTGCCATTGATGGCGAACTATTTAGCGAACGTAATCAATTTGAAACGATTTCATCAATCGTTAAGTCGTCAAAAGGCGGGAATTGGTATCGCCTTAAATTATACGTTTTTGATGTACCTGACGCGCCCGGAAATTTATTTGAACGATTAAATTATTTGAAGACATATCTTGCCGCCCATCCGAGCGGTTATATTGAAATTATTGAACAAATTCCGATTGTGAATCATCAACATATACAAGATTTTCTTGCGCAGGTTAACGCTCAAAAAGGAGAAGGTATTGTGTTACGTAATCCTGATGCGCTTTATGAAAGAAAACGAAGTTCACAAATCTTAAAGTTAAAAACGGTTTATGATGAAGAGTGTACGGTGATTGAGCACCATAAAGGTAAGGGACAATTTGAAAATGTTATGGGGGCGCTGACCTGTCAAAATCATCGAGGCACTTTCCGTATCGGCTCCGGATTTAACTTTACTGAACGTGAGAATCCGCCGCCGATAGGCTCGATAATCACTTATAAATATCGGGGATTAACTAACTCCGGCAAACCGAGATTTGCGACTTATTGGCGTGAGAGAAAATAGGATAAAAAAATCATGGTGTTATTTTGCGAATAAAAAAGTATCCTGAAAACAGATTAAGATTTCAGGATACAGAAAGTTAAAATTGTTAACGACACTATTTTTTTAATACAAGAACGACAGAATCTCCGGCGACAACTTCACCTGATTTTTTTTCAATCGAAGAAATTTCATCCATATTGGAAATTACAATTGGGGTTAATATTGACTTCGCCTTTGATTCTAATAACGGCAGATTAAATTCAATAATAGTTTCTCCACGTTTTACATTTTGCCCTTCTTGAGCAACTCGAGTGAAACCTTCACCTTTCAATTCAACCGTATCAATGCCAAAGTGTACAAATAATTCAACACCTTCCTTTGATTCCATGGAGAAAGCATGATTGGTTTCAAAAATCTTCCCCACCACACCATCTACCGGCGCAACGATTTTGTCGCTGGTAGGACGAATCGCAATACCATCTCCAACAATTTTTTCAGAAAAAACGACATCAGGAACATCTTCGATATTAACAATTTCACCCGAGATCGGCGCAAAAATTTCAACGACTACAGATTTTTTTTCTTTTGAGCCGAATAATCTACCAAAAAATCCCATCTTGAATCTCCCATTTATTAAAGGTGCCGCATTTTAACGCAAAATATTGGATTTGTATCCATTAATTTTTTGGGGCCAGAAATGCGGTAACCAAATTTTCAATTTCGGCCGCCGTCGGCTTAGTTAACGCTTCATCAGCTAATGCTTTAACGTCGGCAAATTTTGTGTTACGAATTAGCTTTTTAACACGTGGAACGGAAATCGAACTCATACTGAATTCATCCAGCCCCATGCCAAGTAACAATAGCGTTGCCCGTTCATCACCGGCTAACTCACCGCACATACCAGTCCATTTCCCTTCTTGATGAGCGGCGTCAATAACTTGTTTAATTAAATTTAACACGGCAGGACTTAATGGATTATATAAATGGGAAATAAGTTCATTTCCTCTGTCAACGGCTAATGTGTACTGTGTTAAATCGTTGGTTCCGATGCTGAAAAAATCAACTTCTTTAGCCAGGAATTTGGCGTTTATTGCCGCAGCCGGTGTTTCTACCATGACACCGATTTGAATGTTTTCATCAAACAGTTTATTTTCATTACGCAATTCTTGCTTTAAGGTTTCGATCACCGACTTAAGTTCACGAACTTCTTCAACGGAAATGATCATCGGGAACATTACGGCTAATTTTCCGAATGCGGAGGCTCGCAATGCAGCACGTAACTGGGCATGCAAAATTTCGCGACGATCTAATGCGATGCGGATTGCTCTCCAGCCCAAAAATGGATTCATTTCTTTTGGTAGATTCATATAAGGGAGATCTTTGTCGCCGCCAATATCCATTGTTCGAAGAACGACTATACGTCCGTTCATTGCTTCGACAACCTCCTTGTAGGCAACGAATTGCTCCTCTTCGGTCGGCAGCTGATCTCGGTCCATAAATAAAAATTCGGTTCGATATAAACCGACACCTTCCGCACCGTTTCGATGAGCGCCTTCGCAGTCACGAATCGTCCCGATATTAGCAACCACTTCTACACGATGGTTATCCAATGTAACGGCAGGAAGATCTTTTAATTTTGCCAATTCGGCTTTTTCTTCTATTAATTTAGCTTGTTGTGCTTTAAGGCGGTTAATTTGTTCTTCGTTAGGATTAACATAAATTTGGTTATTTATGGCATCAAGAATCAAAAAGTCACCGGTACTAATCGCTTGAGTCGCATTATTGGTCCCGACAATCGCCGGAAGTTCAAGTGAGCGAGCCATGATAGACGTGTGGGAGGTTCGACCGCCAATATCGGTAATAAAACCAAGAACTTTATTGAGATTTAATTGAGCGGTTTCTGATGGGGTCAAATCATAGGCGACTAAGATGGATTCTTCATTAATTTCGCCTAAATCAATAATATGCATTCCTAAGATATTTTTAATTAGGCGATTTCCGATATCACGAATATCGCCGGCGCGCTCTTTCAAGTATTCATCATCAATCTCAGACAACATCTGAACTTGTTGGTCAATGATCTTGCTTGTGGCGAGAGCCGCATTGACTTTATGGGAGCGTAAATAATCAAGGATTTCCTCTTCCAATTCTTCATCTTCAAGGATCATTAAATGTCCTTCAAAAATTGCCGCTTTTTCTTCTCCCAAGGAGGCCAATGCGCGATCGCGAACAGCGCTGAGTTGTGCTATGGTCGCACTACGTCCCGTATAGAAACGGGCTATTTCAGAATCAACCTGAGAATCTGGAATTTTTTGCGTATCAAAAACAATTTTTTCTTCTTTAAGAACCAGTGCTTTACCAAACACAATCCCCGGAGATGCTGGAATACCTGAAATCATAATTAACCTTCCGAGATAAATTAATAAATTAATTGAAATAAAATAGCCACAGAGTAATAACATACCGCGTTGGTACGGTAAAACACTCTATGGCTCAATTGGCATAAAATTACTCTAAAGTAGGGATTAACGCGACTAAATGTTCTACAGCCTGTTGCTCATCGTCGCCTTCCGCAGAAATAGTGATTACCGTTCCTTGCGTTAAGCCAAGCGTTTGAAGTTTAAATAAGCTCTTGGCACTTGCGCTTTTACCTGCCGAAGTTACCGTAATATCGGCGGCGAACGCTTTTGCTTCTTTCACGAATTGAGCGGCCGGACGGGTATGCAAGCCATTAGGTGCTGTAATTTCAACATCTTTTGAGAACATATTGTTACCTCTGGTTAAGTGGTTAAACTAAAGAATAAAGATTCTTATACAAAGTCTTTCAAGTATCCTTGTTCATCTTAAAATAATCAAGGGAAAACATAAAAAACTTGCGCTATATCATAATAATAGCGGTTTTTTGTGTGAAAATTATACAATTCAATGCCTATCAGTTAACTCAATAGAGTTAGTTTTCAATAAAATGGCGCTGTGATTTGCTTTCGCTTAAACTCGCTATTAAGCGATGATAGTTTTCATAACGAGTCGATGATATTTTCCCTTCTTCTACCGCTTTTCGTAATGCACAACCAGGATCATTCAAATGTTTACAGTCACGAAATTTACAGGTGCCTAGCACAGAATGAAATTCACGATAACCTTGCGTTATTTTTTCAGGCTCTAAATGCCATAATCCGAACTCGCGAATCCCCGGAGAATCAATTATGTGTCCTCCGCTCGGTAAATGATACAACCGTGATGCCGTTGTGGTATGTTGTCCTAATCCTGATATTTCGCTGACATTCCCCGTTTGTGCATTCATTGTAGGCAAAATATGATTAATTAAACTAGATTTTCCAACCCCCGATTGTCCAACAAAAATGGAGGTGCCGTCAGTTAAAAGTGCGGTCAGTTTTTCCATATTTTTACCGGTATGTGCCGAAATCATTAGTGTCTCATAACCGATATCCCGATAAATTTTTAGCATGGATTCCACTTCAATATATTGCTCATTTGTTAGAAGATCGGATTTATTGACGACAATGAGCGGCTTAATTGCCGCATTTTCACAAACGACTAAATAGCGATCGATAATATTTAAAGAAAGCGCCGGTAATACGGAAGAGACGATGATAATTCGATCGATATTGGCGGCGATAGGTTTTAGCCCGTCGTAATAATCGGGGCGGGTAATTTCATTAATACGCGGGTGAATTGCTTCGATGACGCCGTTTATCCCTTGTCGTTGAGTGTTGCCTTTGCGCCAAATGACCCTATCGCCGACAACCAGATTTGATAATGTGCGGCGTAAATTACAACGGAAGATGTGGCCTTCCGAATCTTCTACATCGGCATGTATGGAATAGCGCGTAATTACCCTCCCTTCTTGCGCCTCACCCAGCATATCGTCTTTCCAGTCGATTTCCTGTTTTTGATGTCGTTTTAAAACGCGGTTGTTATTGGATTGGATTCGGCGTTGTTGATTTTGGGTCAGCTTGCGTTTGGTCAAAATTTCCTCTTAAAAGTGCGGTTGATTTTGGTGCAATTTCGATTTTCAGATAAAATGATGCAAATTTTCCTACTAGGATACCTTAAATTATGCCATTGAATAAACAAAATCTCATTTGGATTGATCTTGAAATGACGGGGCTTGACCCTGAGAAAGAGCGTATTATCGAAATTGCGACTATTGTAACGGATAAAGATCTAAATATTTTGGCGGAAGGCCCCGTGCTTGCCGTTCACCAGCCTGAAAGCCTGTTAACGAAGATGTCCGATTGGTGTATTAAAACGCATACGGCAAATGGTCTTGTTGAACGGGTAAAAGCCAGTAAATTAACGGAACGCGCCGCAGAATTACAAACACTCGACTTCCTAAAACGCTGGGTGCCTAAAGGCGCTTCGCCGATTTGCGGCAATAGCATCGGTCAGGATAAGCGATTTTTAGTCAAATATATGCCGGAATTGGCCGATTATTTTCATTATCGCTACTTAGATGTGAGCACCTTGAAAGAACTCGTTTCACGCTGGAAACCTGATTTACTTAGCCGATTTAAGAAGCAAAATACTCATTTGGCGTTGGATGACATTAAAGAATCAATCGCAGAATTACGATTTTATCGTGAGCATTTCCTTAAAGTGGATGAATAATCGTCTTCTTAGCGGAAAGTTTTTTAATTTTCAGCTTGCATAGCGTAAAAATATTCGTATAATTCCCCGCACGTTCACTCCTGTGAATTGCGGGAATAGCTCAGTTGGTAGAGCACGACCTTGCCAAGGTCGGGGTCGCGAGT
>CAURMH010000048.1:0-10519 GCA_963525745.1 uncultured Pasteurellaceae bacterium
TTGAAGATGAAAAATTGATTGTGGTTCAAGTGAACGGCAAAGTGCGTGGTAAAGTTACCGTAGCGGCGGATGCCGATGAAGATAGTGTGAAATCCATTGCTTTCGCCGACGAAAACGTTAAACGCTTTACCGACGGTATGCAAATTATGAAAGTGATTTACGTTGCCGGCAAATTGCTCAATGTTGTGGTGAAGCCACTGTAATTTAATCCAAAAAATGACCGCACTTTTAACGCAGAGTGCGGTCGGTTTTTAAGGTGATTTTTATGCTAAAACAGATCAAAACCTTATTTCTCGCCACCGCCGTTTTCGGGTTATCCGCCTGCGGATTTCATTTCCAGAACGGCGAATTGATTCCGCAAGAATTGAAAAATCTTGTCTTTGAAAGCTCAGATCCTTATAGCGAAATGTCGATGGCAATGCGTCGACAATTGCAAGCCAATAATATTAATTTAATTGTTGAGGCCAAGCCGGATTTGCCGGTATTGCGTATAAATAAATTAACCGCTAAAGACGAGGTCGCCTCTATTTTTAAACGTGGTCGTGAAGCGGAAAAAATTCTTATGTTAGAAATTGAGGCGACGGTACGTTTACATGGACAGCAGTATCCGCTTTATGTGAAAGTTAACCGCACTTTCTTCGATAACTCCCGCGCCGCATTAGCGAAAGCGGCGGAACGCGATGTGATTTGGAATGATATGCGTGAGCAGGCGGCTCGTCAGCTAATAACGAAAATGATTGCTTTACAACATCAAATTGATGGATAAACGGCATAATGAAACGTTATTTTCCTGAACAATTATTGCCGACAACCGATAGGGCGCAAGTATATTATTTGGTTGGAACCGATCCGTTGTTTCTCAGTGAAACAGAGGACAAAATACAACAAATTGCGGCGAAACAGGGATTTGACGAAAAACTTGTTTTTCAAATTGAAAATAGCACCGATTGGCAGGAGATTTTTGCACTTTGTCAATCTATAGGGCTTTTTTCGGACAAGCGAATCATCGTGCTTGATTTACCGGAAAATTTGACCGCACTTTTACAGAACCGCCTTTCCGCTTTAGCCGAGCTGCTTCATACTGATGTACTGTGTATTTTACGTTTGGTGAAATTAACGAAAGCGATGGAAAAACAGGCTTGGTTTACATCGCTAAATCAGTACGATAAATATTCCATATTGGTTAATTGTCAAACGCCGGCGGCGGAGCAATTACCGAATTGGGTGCTTCATCGAACCAAAGACATGGGATTACAGATTGATCATGAGGCGATTCAGCTACTTTGCTATCACTACGAGAATAATTTATTGGCATTAAAGCAAATTTTGCAATTGCTGGCTTTGTTGTACCCTGATCACCATTTAACGTTTAGCCGAGTAGAAGCACTTGTGGAGCAATCTGCCGTTTACACGCCTTTTCAGTGGCTTGATGCGATATTGGCAGGTAAGGTAAAGCGTGCGATGCGAATTTTAAGCGGGCTGAGAGACGAGGAGGTTCAACCGATTATTTTGTTACGAACCTTGCAAAAGGAATTAATGACGATACTGGCGTTGACTAAGCCGCAACAAGCTCTCCGTCTTAGCGAACATTTGCCGTTATCGCAACTTAAAGACGAATTTGATCGTTTGAAGGTTTGGCAAAACCGTCGACCGCTATTTTTAACGGCCATTCAACGTTTGACTTATCAAAAGTTGTATTCTTTTTTTCAGCAGCTAGCGGATATTGAACGACTTGCCAAGCAAGAATTCAGTGATGAGGTATGGGCGCGTTTAGCAGATTTATCCGCGCAAATTGCCCGTTAAATGTTCGCTTTCGGCGACTAAGCGTTGAATTAATTTTGAGTTAGCCGGTGGAAATTGACCCGCATCCAGTTCTCGTTGTTCGACCCAAAAACCTTCTTGCCCTTCCCGCCCAAAAGGCTCTCCAATCCACTCTGTGACCAAATAAAAAGAAAAGGAGAGAATTTTGGTGGCATATTCGAATTCAAAACGTTCATATAACTCGGCGTGAAGAACATGGATCCCGATTTCTTCTTCCAGCTCGCGTTGTAATGCCTGTTCCGGCGTTTCGCCGCGATCAACTTTGCCGCCCGGAAATTCGAGGGCTTGCTCAAAGTCCTGACCTTCAAGGCGCTGTGTTAAATAAATTTGTCCGAACTCATTACGAATAATGCCTGCGGCAACTTGTATTCGAGGTTTTTCCATGTTGCTCTCCTTGTTTGAAGTGCGGTCGATTTTTGCTGAGTTTTATTGTAAAGGAATCGTTAAATGGTTATTTTTGTTGCGGTTTACTTTGTGATATCAAGCACATGATATAAATAGCTGCGATAGCTGTTTAATAATTGTTCGTCAGCGCAATCTTCCAGTTTTCCGCCGGATAATTTACGCATTGCAATATTTGCCTGCATGAAAGTATCGCAAGGCAATCCGGCGATTTCCAGCAATAAACCGCCGGCCTGAGCTAAATCCAGGAAATCTTGTTGTTGTGTCGGTACATTAACAAGATTGCCGCGAACGGTGAATTGCGTAATATAATTCGGTTGTGGGTACGGAATTCTTTTTGGAACGGCTTCGCCGCAAATATCAACCTGATGATCGCCAAAATAGGCGAAAATATAGGCGCTATTTTGTTTTTTCATATAATCATTAAATTCTTCAATCACCTCATTAAGTTTGACGAGACGGTGGATATAGTCATTTAATCCGCCGGTTAAAGAGGGAGAAAAGTGATTTTCGGCTAAGTGATAAAGATCCGTAAAATCACGTTGATAAGGGCCATGTTCTTTCATGGTAAGCACATAAAGAAAAATCGGTTTATCCGTATTCGCTAATTCTTCTGGAACATCTTGTTTTTCAAGAATTTTTTTTGCATAAATGGCCATTTCATCACTGCCGATATCCCATAAGTTTTTTCCCATCGGCGCGGGATAGCCCAAGTCTTGCGGCTGTAGCATCAGGTCAAAACCAAAATGATCATAGGCGGATTTGGCGTTATAGTTACCTTTTGTAAAAGGTGACAATGCTACGCAATAATAGCCTTGTGCTTTTAAATTATGGATTAGGCTGTATTTTAAATGGGGTGCTACGGAATAAAATACGGCATTTGACATGGCACCGAAGTCTGTCGAAGGCAGTCCGGATAAAAAGGCAAATTCCGATTTCCAGGTTGCGCCGCCGAAAGTATGGACGCGTAACGGCGCATTAAACAGGGTATCCGGCTGATTCTGATACATCGAAAGCGGAGGGAATCGATAAGATTTTAATGTAAAGTTAATTGGATCGAGAGTGGATTCCTGTAACCAAACAACAATAGTCGCTTTGTCTGAGGCGTGAGGGTAAGCCTTAATATTTTGCGCTTTTTGCAGGAAATAATCGGGATGACCTTCATGCTTTGGTTTTTTAAAGAAAAGTCCGCGGCAGGACATCGGTAAGTTTAAAAAAACATCTCGCCCGTCGTCGGGCAAAGAGTCCAGCCAAGTTTTTATCGCATCGGCATTTTTACTGTAATGCCACATTATCGTAAATGCGATAATGCTGACAAGGCCGCCTACCATCTGCCATATGCCGGATAGAGGTGCGGCGGATTGCCAGCCCATGATGGCGTAAAAGAGTAGACCGAGTAAGCCGGCGATGGCAAGAAGGGCGCCTTTGTAGTGGAGCAAGGTTTCCCAATTGTGCCAGTCGGTAATCAGGAAAAAATCGGAAATCAAGAAGGGTTGTTTGTAATAATGAATTTTTAGTCGGTGGAATAGCATCAATATGATAAAAAGCAAGGCGGCAAAGTTAAGTGCACGCTGCCACTGTCCCGTTAGCGCTAACACGGCGCCTGCGAAAAAGAGAAACAGTGCGCAGGCAAATAAATAAGTCCAACGATAATGTGAATTCTTGATGAAAATTAACGCTGTTAATGTGAATGCACTTAAAAGAACATACTCGACCATACTTCACTCATTAAAACCGAATTAATAAAAAATCAGAAGCCGAAAGTGCGGTCAATTTTCAATAAATTTCATTAAAAATGACCGCACTTTGAGGTTAATTACACATGACGGGCTCGGTTGCCGTGGCAGTGTTTGTATTTTTTCCCTGAACCGCAAGGACAAGGCTCATTACGGCCAATGCGATGGCCCTCGAATTCATTGTTTGCGCCATGAGCTCCCTCTTGCGCCAGTGGCCGTTCGGTTTCCGCCAATCGTTGTTCCATTTCACGACGTTGGCGTTCCGCTTCTTCAATTTCCTCTTGGGTACGCACGCGCACACGGGTTAATGTGGTAATAACGTGATACTTAAGCGATTCAAGCATATCCGTAAACATGCCGAAAGATTCTTTTTTGTACTCTTGTTTCGGATCTTTTTGGGCGTAGCCGCGTAAGCTGATGCCTTGGCGTAGATAATCCATGGAGGCGAGATGTTCTTTCCACAGTTCGTCTAGGGTTTGCAACATGACGCCTTTTTCGAATTGACGCATTGTTGCCGCGCCGGCCAGTTCTTCTTTTGCTCGGTATTCTTCTTCAGCAATGCGAATAATGCGTTCGCGTAAGCCGTTTTCATCTAGGTGATTATGCTCTTCCAGCCATTGTTCAATCGGCAATTCCATGCCGAATTCTTGTGCCAGGCGTTGTTCAAGGCCTTTTACATCCCATAACTCTTCCAAAGATTGTGGCGGGATATATTGGTCGATAACGGCATTAAATACATCATGGCGAATAACGTTGATCGTGTCTGAAATATCGTCATGATCCAAGAGATAATTACGTTGTTCATAAATGGCATGACGTTGATCGTTGGCCACATCGTCATATTCCAGGAGATTTTTACGTCCGTCAAAGTTATGTGCTTCGACTTTTGCTTGCGCCGAAGCGATGACTTTTGCTAATAATTTTGACTCCATTGCTTCGCCCGGTTGGCTGAAAGCCTTGCGCATCATGTTAAGTTTTTTCTCGTTAAGATAAATACGCATTAAACCGTCTTCCAGTGATAAATAGAAGCGGGAAGAGCCCGGATCGCCCTGGCGACCGGAACGTCCGCGCAACTGGTTATCGATTCGACGCGATTCATGGCGTTCCGTTCCGATAATATGTAAACCGCCCGCTTTCATGACAATGTCGTGATCATGCTCCCATTGTGCCTTTAATTGGTCTAATTGCGCTTGTGTCGGATTGTCTAGTTTGGCCGCTTTCGTTTTCCAGTTTCCGCCAAGGATAATGTCGGTTCCCCGACCGGCCATATTGGTTGCGATAGTGACGGCTCCCGGTGCGCCGGCTTCGGCAATAATTTCGGCTTCTTGTGCGTGGAATTTAGCATTGAGTACATTATGTTTGATGCCTGCCTCCGTTAATGCCCGGGACAATAATTCGGATTTTTCTACCGAGATAGTTCCGACTAACACAGGTTGATTGCGTGAGACGCAATCTTTAATGTCTTTAATGATCGCGTTGAATTTGTATTGCTCATTTTCAAACATAACATCCGTACGATCATCACGAATCATGGGGCGATTGGTCGGAATTACGACAGTTTCTAACCCATAAATTTGTTGAAATTCAAAGGCTTCCGTATCGGCAGTCCCGGTCATTCCGGCGAGCTTTTCATATAAACGGAAGTAGTTTTGGTAGGAAATGGAAGCGACTGTTTGATTTTCGCTTTTTATTTCAACGCCTTCTTTGGCTTCAATTGCTTGATGCAGACCGTCCGACCAACGACGACCGGTCATTGTGCGCCCTGTATGTTCATCAATAATAACAATTTCACCATCTTTAACCAGATAATCGACATCACGCTCAAACAGGCTATGTGCACGCAGTGCAGCCATGACATGATGCAACAACGCAATACGCGCCGGAGAATAAAGAGAGTCCCCCTCAGTCATCAGCCCGTGTTTAACGAGCCAATCTTCCACTTTAATTTGCCCGCGTTCGGTTAAATAGGCTTGCTTGGTTTTGAGATCAAGCGTGTAGTCGCCGTCGCCTTGATAGTCTTCACTGTCTTCTTTGTCTTGTTTAATTAATTCGGGAATGAGGCGGTTGACGGCAATATAGAGTTCGGAGCTGTCTTCTGCCTGGCCGGATATAATTAAAGGCGTACGTGCTTCGTCAATTAAAATAGAATCCACTTCATCGACTAAAGCGTAGCCAAGATGGCGCTGGAAACGTTCTTCTTTACTGTGTGCCAAATTATCGCGTAAATAATCGAATCCTAACTCGCTGTTGGTTGCATAAGTAATATCCGCCGCATAGGCTTTGCGTTTTTCTTCCGCAGATAAACCGGGAACATTAACGCCGACAGTCATGCCTAAAAATTCAAACAATGGTCGGTTGGTTTCCGCATCGCGTCGGGCTAAGTAATCATTGACGGTAACGATATGAACGCCTTTGTTTTCAAGTGCGTTTAAGTAACTCGGTAATGTTGCGGTTAAGGTTTTACCTTCACCGGTTCGCATTTCGGCAATGCAGCGATTGGTGAGAACCATTCCGCCGATGAGCTGAACGTCAAAATGGCGCATTCCTAAAACGCGTTTACTTGCTTCGCGCACAGTTGCAAAAGCTTCCGGTAAAATGTGTTGTAATGTTTCACCATTTTGCAAACGTTGGCGGAATTCGGCAGTTTTCGCTCTAAGTTCTTCATCGCTTAAGGATTCAAATGTCGCTTCTAATTTATTAATTTTAGCGACTTGTTTTCTGAGTTTACGTAAAATCCGTTCGTTACGGCTACCAAAAATTTTTGTTAAAAAGCTCATAATTTCTCTTTATTTGTTAAACGGTTAGATAGTCATTGAGGGAAGCCCCTCATTTTTATTGAGTAAAAAGTTGACGGTTAAATCAATATTAAGCTTGAAGATGATGCGGGCCGGCACGAATAGGCGCTTGCGGATTGATTATGAGATCAGTAAAGTGCGGTCGACATTCGGCGAGTTTCGCAATAGGCTGTTTGCCGGTTGAGATTTGTGATACGGCTGTTTTCTGTATAATGGATTTTGTCGTTTGCTGCGTTTGTTCGATGGTGGCAAACGATTGATAACTTTCACTGCGTTGTTGCGGAATTTGATTGGTTATATCTTGTTGCGCATTAGGCAAAGTAAAGAGCGCAATCATACTCAAGAGTAGTTGCGACCAAAAATTCTGTTTGCCTTTGGTTAAAATTATCATCTTGTTGTATCTCATAAAAATCCGCTGTATTGTAGCCGAAATTTAATCTAATGTCATAGTGATTAAGGATCTTTTAATGGAAACCAAGTCGGATCGTTACCAAAAAATGATGAATATTGGGGATTTGATGGCGTCGTCAAATTTAGCCGGATTAATGAAAAAAGGATTGTTAATTAATGAGTTGAATATGAAATTAAGTCGTCTTTTTCCGCTCGAATTTCATGGGTTGTTCCGTTGCGGCGGGATCACGCAAGATACTTTGTTTATTGAAGTAAAAAGTGCGGTCGTTCGGCAAGGAATTTTGTTTCGACAAAATGAATTGATCATGTTTATTCAGCAGTCCTATCCGGAAGTCAAACGGTTAAATGTAAAGGTTAATCCCGACTTTTAACTTAGCCATGGAAGATGGCAATCAGCTCTTTAACCTTAATCCGTTTATCGGGTGATTGGCTGATGGAGCGTTGTACTTTGATCGTTTTTAACACGGCGTCTTTATAAATTTCACGGGTAAATTTTGTGTCGTGATTGGAAATTAGGACCGAAATTTGGCGTTCTTTGTGGGTTAGCCTCGCCAGCTCGGCCAGCGCTTTTTGATCCGCCAGATCAAATTGATTCCCCGAATAGCCGGTGAAATTACTGCCTTGTGACAACGGCGCATAAGGCGGATCGCAGTAAATAACGGTATTTTTCTCTGCCAGCTTAAAAGTTTCTTGGAAATCTCTGCAAAAAAAGACCGCACTTTGTGCCTTATGTGAAAAATAACGTAATTCGTCTTCCGGAAAATAGTGCGTTTTGTATGCGCCAAACGGTACATTAAATTCATTTTTACGATTATAACGGCAAAGTCCGTTAAATCCGTAACGGTTTAAATAAAGAAAAAGAATGGCGCGCTCAAAAGGATCTTTTGAACAATTAAATTGCCCCCTTTTATTGTAGTAGTATTCCGACGTATTCGCATTCTCCGCTTTGAATAAGGGTTTGCTGTCAAGAATATATTGTTCGACGTCATTTTTGACGATATTGAACAAATTAATCAGATCAGGATTAATATCCGCCAGAATATAACGTTTAAAATTTGAGTTTAAGAAAACGGCGCCGGCGCCGACAAAAGGTTCGATTAAACATTCTTTATTTGCCGGAAAGGCGCTATTAATGTGCTCGGTGAGACGAAACTTGCCGCCCGCCCATTTTAAAAAAGGGCGGTGTTTAATTTTCGGCATGGTTTTATGTGTGCGATAAGACATTTTCGTTTGTTTGACTGCAACGGCGAATGGCGTTGAGAATCAGCCGATCATCAAGATTTGAAGCCACATAGGCCTGACCTAATGTTTTTAATAATATGAGTCGTAATTTGCCGGCTAATACTTTTTTATCACGCATCATATGAGGCAGGTAGTCCTCGGCGATCATCGAATCAGGTGAGAGAGTAGGCAGATTAGCTTCGGCGAGTAATTTTTCCAGACGGACCGCTTCAGTTTGAGTTAGATTGCCCAGTTGTTCGGAAAGTGCCGCAGCCATCATCATTCCGGCCGCGACGGCTTCACCGTGAAGCCAATTGCCATAGCCGAGATGGGTTTCAATAGCATGGCCGAAAGTATGACCTAAATTTAATAATGCACGTTGGCCTTTCTCGGTTTCATCGCTGGCGACAACTTCTGCTTTAATTTGACAGCAGCGAGCGATACAATATTGCAGTGCTTCTTCTTTTAGCGCGACGAGTTCCCGCATATGTTGTTCTAACCATTCAAAAAATGCGTAATCTAAAATTGCACCGTATTTAATGACTTCCGCCAAGCCTGCATTTATTTGTCTTTTGGGTAGCGTGTTGAGTGTAGTCGTGTCAATAATGACGGCATCGGGTTGATAGAAGGCGCCAATCATATTTTTGCCCAGCTCATGATTAACGGCTGTTTTTCCACCGACCGAGGAATCCACTTGAGCGAGCAATGTCGTTGGAATTTGAATAAGTCGCACACCTCGTTGATAGCTCGCCGCGGCATAGCCCGCAATGTCGCCGATAACCCCACCGCCCAGTGCAACGATAGTGCTATCGCGGCCGTGGTTGGCTTTCAGAAGTGCGGTAAAAATCAGGTTTAATGAGTCAAGGGTTTTGTATTTTTCGCCGTCGGGCAGGAGTACATGTTCCGTTTCACAGCCGATTTTTTGCAATGTTTCGGTTACCGGCGAGAGATAAAATTGCGCGACGGTAGGATTGGTTACAATCATAACCTTATCTTTGGCACGCAGCGGATAACAATCCGGAGTTGTTAACAGATTAGCGCCGATATAAATAGGATAAGGATGGGTTTTTAATTCCACATTAATACGTAACATTGCCAGTCCTTAGTTAAAACCGTGTAATCCGTTCATGTTATCGATAAGATCCACAATTTGATTGACCATCGCTTTTGTGTTTTGCTCGTTAGTCGATAGTGTCATGTCTGCAATCTCCATATATAACGGATTACGTATTTGAGCCAATTCTTCCAGTACTTGACGAGGGTCGTCAGAATTTTGTAAGAGCGGTCGCTTTTTGTCACGTTGAGTTCGTTGAAATTGTTTTTCAACGGTTGTTTCTAAATAGATAACAATACCGCGTGCGGAAAGGTAATTACGATTTTCTTTTGATAATATTGCGCCCCCACCCGTTGACAACACAATGCCTTGTAATTGGGTTAATTCATTGATGATACGTTCTTCACGTTTACGGAAACCGGCTTCTCCTTCAATGTCAAAAATCCAGCTTATATCCGCACCGGCACGTTCTTCAATGACGGCGTCCGAATCAATGAATTCCATATTAAGTTGTTGAGCAAGTAGGCGTCCAATAGTGCTCTTTCCCGCGCCCATAGGGCCAATTAAAAAAATATTACGTTTTTCTGCCATTGTCTTCCACTAAGTTTATAAAATGTACAAAATTGATCTTGTTAGAATTATATAAATATTTTAGCTTGAATAAGCGCTTAAAACACCATTAAGAAGATCCCCTAAAAATTCTTATGATTATCGCAATAAACCCCCCCTTTTTTCAATAACTAATCAAGGCAATTTATCTATTTGATCAAAATTTTAAAATATCGTTATTGGAAAGAATTGGTTTAGAAGAGTAAAATGTCGCTTTTGTAAGCATATTGTTTATGGATTATGCAAACTATAAAAAAAATAACTTTTTTTAAAATTATTTGTTGACTGGGATCGGAAAAAATCGTTTAATACGGCCCGTTGTCGGTAGTGACAATAATTTGCCTCGATAGCTCAGTCGGTAGAGCAGGGGATTGAAAATCCCCGTGTCGGTGGTTCGATTCCGCCTCGAGGCACCATTATTCCTCCTTAGTTCAGTCGGTAGAACGGTGGACTGTTAATCCATATGTCGC
>CAURMH010000049.1:0-9890 GCA_963525745.1 uncultured Pasteurellaceae bacterium
GAAAAAAGAAATTGAATTCGTGGTGCGTGAGCAAGAAAAATTGGATTTAGACGTGCTAGTGCACGGCGAAGCAGAACGCAACGACATGGTGGAATACTTCGGCGAATTGCTTGATGGGTTTGCATTCACCAAATTCGGTTGGGTACAAAGTTACGGTTCCCGCTGCGTCAAACCACCGGTGATTTACGGCGATGTGACCCGCCCGGAACCAATGACCGTGCGTTGGTCGCAATATGCCCAAAGCCTCACCAACAAAGTGATGAAAGGGATGTTAACCGGCCCGGTAACAATTTTACAATGGTCTTTCGTACGTAATGACATTCCACGTTCAACAGTATGTAAACAAATTGCAGTGGCGCTTTCCGATGAAGTGTTGGATTTGGAAAAAGCAGGCATTAAAGTCATCCAAATTGACGAACCGGCCATCCGCGAAGGTTTACCACTTAAACGCGCCGATTGGGACGCTTACTTACAATGGGCGGGTGAAGCTTTCCGTTTAAGCTCAATGGGTTGTAAAGATGATACACAAATTCACACACACATGTGTTATTCCGAATTTAACGACATTTTACCGGCCATTGCCGCCCTAGATGCCGACGTGATCACCATCGAAACCTCCCGTTCCGACATGGAATTGCTTACCGCATTCGGTGATTTCAAATACCCGAACGACATCGGCCCGGGCGTGTACGACATCCACAGCCCACGCGTGCCGACTGCAGAAGAAATTGAACATCTTCTTCGCAAAGCGTTACAAGTGGTACCAAAAGAACGCTTATGGGTCAACCCGGACTGCGGCCTAAAAACCCGCGGCTGGCCGGAAACCATCGCCGCATTAAAAGTGATGGTGGATGTCACGAAGAAATTACGTGCGGAATTAGCGTAAATAATTAAAAACGGGAGGTTCTTTGCTTCCCGTTTATTTTTCCTTAAACTAAAATCAATATCAAAATCAAGTGCGGTCGAGAAAACAAGTAAATCCTTTTTTATCGCGGAACGTGTTTCTATGATCAATTTTCCAATAATCGACTCAATCCGCTTTGTCGTTTAACCTGATTTTCGACCGCACTTTGCCAGATTTTTGGTGTGGCGAATACGGTTAAATGTTTTTTTGCACGCGTCACGCCGGTAAAAATTAGTTCACGTGATAATATTGGGCGCCATTCCGGCGGTAAAACCAATATGGTATGGTCAAATTCGGAGCCTTGCGATTTATGTACGGTCATCGCAAAAGCGCTTTCGTGTGCAGGAATTCGGCTTAACTGAACGGCGCGATTACCGAACCAGACTTGATTCGGCGTTAAACATAGCCCGATGTCGCCGTTATATAATTTTACATTATGATCATTTTCGGTCACCATAATTGCGCGACCGAGGTACCAATCACGCGTGTGTTTAAAATCGACTAATTTTTGGCGACGGAGCGCCTGCGCAATCTCTTCATTCAGATTTTCCACACCGAATAATGAACCGCGAAGTGCGGTCAACATTCTGACAGAATTAAATAAATCAAAAATTTCGTCGGCGTAAGTTCGCCCGCTTCCCTCCTCTGTTATCACTCCCGGATGGATTTGTAATCGTCGACAGGCTTGCAATTTTTCCAAATAACGACGGTACTGCGTCACAGCATATTGCACCACAAGTTGAACGCAATATTGCGGCCAATCGACAACGTCTTCATCGGTACTCAAATCTCGAAATTTAATGTCATTAAAATGCGTAAAAAGTTGCCATGATGCATAGCCGTCGCCTTGTAATACCGCCTCAGATAAGGCTTTAATGCCCGAGTCGGTTTTGAAGCGGTGGCTTTCCACAAGATGACACAAATTGTCACGAATCGGATGACGATCAGCGGTATGAGGCAAGGCAAAACCTGTTGTCTCCTGCAAATAAGCGGCTTGCTGCGGGCTGTAGCTTTCCGTTACATATTGTCCTAATTCGCCTAAAATAGCGCCGGCTTCAACAGACGAAAGCTGTGCCTTATCACCTAATAAAATCAAACGCGTTTCCGGTTTTAGTGCCGCAATTAATTTCGCCATCAGCGGTAAATCGATCATCGAGGTTTCATCCACCACCAATACGTCAAGAGGGAGCGGATTGTGAACATGATATTTTGTGCCGTCGTCAAATAAATGAATCCCCAATAAACGATGAATGGTTTCGGCAGATTTCGGTAAAGCATTTTCCAATTCCACCGAAATCGGTATTGCATATTTTTTCGGCAAATTTTTCAAACTCGCTGTAACGGATTCGGTCAGCCTAGCCGCCGCTTTTCCGGTCGGGGCAACCAATTTTATGCGCAATCGCCCCTCATATAATGATTGTAATACCAATAATAATTTGGTTACCGTCGTTGTTTTCCCCGTCCCCGGGCCGCCGGTAATCAAGGTAAATTGATTTTTCAACGCGGTCGCCACCGCAATTTTTTGCCAATCGACGCCATTTCGGCTGCTGCCGGTTGACGGAAAAACCCAATCCAATTTTTGTTTGATTAGGCTTGTCGGCCATAATAAAGTGCGGTCGTTTTTCAGGGCGTTTTTTAAATAATTCGCAATATTCCACTCGTCCTGCCAAGCGCGGTAAAAATAAACGGCGTTAAACTGAAATACGAAAGGCGCTACTTTTTGCCGCGGCGTTGTACTAAATGCGCTATGGTTGAGCAATGGTCGCTGCCATTGCGATGGCAATAAAAAATCAATTTTATGTGCTATTGCGGTTAAATAATCACTTCCTATTTGATTTCGCGATAAACCGAATAAATACCGCTGAATACCGTCTTCCAAATAAACGCAGGTGTTGCCTTGCGCATAATTCCAGCTGCACAAGGCTGCTAAAAGTGCGGTCAGATTTTGTTGTAATTCACCACTACTTTCATCGGCCGTTTTTTCCACCATTAATTTGGCGAAAAAATAATCTGTTCGGCTAATGATTTCTTGATCCTTCAATTCATTGAGCAGATTCAACATAAAATAACGCCTCCAGCGCCTGAATGAGCGCATAATCTGGTTTATCCCTATAAAGCCCGTTATGCGACGTGCCGTCCATGCCGCGTAAAAAGGCATAAATCACACCGCCGAAATGGTATTCGTAGTCATAGTGCTTATCCCGCATGGATAAATAGCGATGTAATGCAACGCTATAAAGTAAATATTGCCAATCATAATGATTTTTCAGCATGATCGAATCTAATCGATCGGGATGATAATCTTGTGCGCTATCGCCTAGAAAATTTGATTTATAATCAATGAGGTAATATTTTCCCTGATGACGAAAAACCAAATCGATCGTGCCACGCAACATGCCTTGAATTTGCTCGAATTGTAAAGGTTCGGAAGGGAGGCGGTGATATTGTCGCAACGCCGAATTAAACGCCTCGACGTTAAAATGACGATAAATAGCGAGATAAAATGGCATTTCCTTTTGGCAATCTTTTTCTTTAATTTGCCTTAAATTCAAGGAATTATCGCTAAATAACGGGGTTGTTAAAATTTGTTCAAGCCAATATCGAATCGGGCCAACGAAATTTTCATCAAGTTGCAACGCGCGGCATAATTTAAGCACCTTTTTTTCATCTGCCCAGTCGGAAAAGGCATTTTTTTCAAAATAACGATGCAGCAATGTGCCGACATACGCCCCTTGAGGAAAGATTAAAATCGG
Source organism: uncultured Pasteurellaceae bacterium (assembly GCA_963525745.1). Taxonomy (GTDB): domain Bacteria; phylum Pseudomonadota; class Gammaproteobacteria; order Enterobacterales; family Pasteurellaceae; genus CAURMH01. Next base: position 3,658 of record CAURMH010000049.1, read on the forward strand.
GGTTTCATCGATCTGCTTATTGTGCTTCTTATCAAGAAGCCCTTCTGTCGTGTCATAGTCCTTATCATTACCAAAAATAAGGTCGTTTTCGACCGCACTTTCATATTCATTCGTCGAGAAAGAATGCTGAAAACGGTGATAGCGTTCCATTGCCGTAAAACTGGTCATGTGCCAATCCTGCTCAATATCGCCGTAAAACGGCTCGGCGGCATATGAATAGGACGAAGGCGGCGATTTCAGCGGAGCGCTTTCTTCTAATTCATGTGCCGATTCAATCATTACAACGCCATCGGCTAATTTTGCCTGAAACGCTTCCAATAATGGCCGCACTTCATTATTTTGTGACAACGTCGCGTTTTGGCCGATTGTTCCTTGGGTCAATACATAAAGCAACGGGTTCCATTTTTTCTCAAATTGCGGCGGTAATGCAAACGCCATTTGATATTTAGCCCGTGTGAGCGCGACATATAACAAACGCAATTCTTCAGCCAGAATTTCCCGGGTAAATAAATCGTCATGACGCGCCTCCATATCCCATAAAATTTGTTCGCGTTTTTCATCATAATAAGTAGAAATACCGGCGCGATATTTGCTGCGACCAAGCGGATCTTTTGCGGCAACGCCTAAAAATGGCAGCCAGACTAAATCATATTCCAATCCTTTAGATTTATGAATAGTAATAATTTTAACCAATTGTCGCTCACTTTCTAAACGAATTTGCGTATCTTGTCTCCCCTCGCCTTGAACTTGTTTTTCAAACCAGCGCAATAGCGCCGCTTCATTTTCGTGTAAATTCGCCGCCTCCTGAAGTAATTCGGCAAGATGCATCAAATCCGTTAAATACCGTTCTCCGCTGGCGCGGGAAAATAATTTTTGCGGGATCTGCTGACTTAAAATCAATTGGTGCAACATAGGCAAGACGCCTTGTCGCTGCCAGAGACGGCGATATTTTATAAAATTATCCGACCAAGTCTGCCATTGGCTTTCCGAATAGCGAATTTGATTAATTTCCGCCGCCGTTAAATTAAACATTGAGGTTGCAATCGCGTTTAGAATATGGCGTTCCGTCGATTCAAGGCAGGCGCGCAGAATAAAAATCAATTCTTTCGCCATTTGACTGTCGAATACATTACCGTTATCGGATAAATAAACCGACGCGATGCCCAGCCGTTGCAGCGCCGTTTTAATCAGATCGGCTTCCGTATAATTACGAACCAATACGGCAATATTTTCTGCTTTTAACGGTATTTCCATTTGCTCGTTTTTAAAAACACATTGATTTTTAACCGCACTTTTTAGCCACTGCTGAATAGAAACGGCGCAAGTGTTAGCGTAAGCCGATTTGTCGGCATTCTCCGTTAAATAAAAGCGATAAGCCGGCTCAAGACGACGGTTAAGATAAAAACGCGGGTGATCGGGGCGCGCCGAAACGGGATGAAATTGAATCGATTTATAAATAAAAGGCGAATTGTCAAAATCAAAAAGTGCATTTACGCCGGCGACAAGATGTTGTTCCGAACGGTAATTTTTCGCCAAATTGAAACGTTGATCGGCCTGTTTTGCCGCATGCAAATAAGTGAAAATATCTGCGCCGCGAAAGCGATAAATGGCCTGTTTTGGATCGCCTATCATCATCAATCCGCTCTCCGCCTCATGATTTCGATAGATTTTACTAAAAATCCGATATTGTAAAGCATCGGTATCCTGAAATTCATCAATCATCGCAACAGGATATTGCGCCCGAATCAAGGCGGCCAATTCCTCCCCCTGCGCTTGATACAACGCCTCTTCTAAAAGGCGCAGGAGATCATCAAAACCTTTTTGTTGATGATTGCATTGATATTCGATTAAAGCACGATTAATCCCGTTTAAATAGTGATACAAAATCACTTTTTGTAGAAGATCCGACGGTTGAATTTGGGCAATAATTCGGTCAATTTGTTCAAACGCGTCATGATGCAAAGGCTCGGCGCCCTTCCCGGCAAATTGATTTAACGCGGATTGAGTAAAATAATCGGCTAATACGGTATTTAATGAAAAATCCGCTGCGTTTTCCGCCCACGTGGTCACATTTTGTAACCGTTCCGTCGCAACATCTAAAGAACGAAACCGCGTGCGACTTAAACGTTTCGGCGTTTTCGCGTCATAGTCGGTTTGCATTTCCGTGACAATCAACGCCGTAATGTCACTTTTATGCGCCAACCAAATTTGTTTTAAACGTCTAATTAAGGTCTGTTGCGGGCCGATATAACGTTGAAGAAAATCATGTAATGAAAGCGTTAATAACGCCGGTTGACTAATTTCAGGTTCGAGCGTACGCCCGATATAAGGCATTAAACCCTTCGCGACATTTTGCGGCGAAACCAAATTATCGGCAATATAAGCGGCAAGTTCAAAAGGCAAAGGATAAAAATGCCGACGCCAGAATTCATTGGCAAATTGATAAATGAGCGCTCGTTGATCATTAACCAATTCTAAATTGAAATGCACGCCTGAATGAAAGGCATATTGCGTCAACATGCGACGACAAAAACCATGAATGGTAAAAATCGCTGCTAAATCCATATTTTGTTCCGCTAAGGTAAGCCGTCTAACAGCGGCATCAAGATCCGTAAGGCTTGGTAATAACCGAAGCAGAAATTCATCATGCGCAAAAATCGATAAATCCTTTGTGGTCTGATAAGCTAAAAATCGTCTTTTGGCGTCAATAATTCGCTCACGAATTTTGCGTTTCAGCTCATCGGTTGCCATTTCGGTGAAGGTGACAACGAGAATTTCATCTATATTCAGCGGCCGTGAAAAGCAATTTTCCCCCGCTTGCAGTAATAAACGAAGATAAATGGAACCTATCGTATAGGTTTTTCCTGTTCCCGCCGAGGCTTCAATAAGACAAATCATATCAAGGGGAATGGTAACCGGATTTAGAGGTAAAAGCATTTGTGTCATAATAGTTAAAGTACCGACTGAATTGTCGTTATTTTAGCAAAGAAAAAAAGTGCGGTCATTTTGATCGCACTTTCGTTTCCCGTTTTAAAAAATCGATTTAAAAATTTAATACTTTATCCGCCTCTATCGTCCAATCCGCCAACTCGGCCAATGTCCCGATTTCAACGCCTTCGACAAAAGCAAGCTCGGAAATTCCGCGCGCATTAGTACAGGTTTTACACAATTTAATTTGCGCTCCTTGAGCGGTTAAAATCTCCAACATTTGTTGTAAATGATACCCTTCGGCAGGGGCTTGCCGCGCTAATGCGCCGGTGACGGCGTCAGACATTAAAAATAAGCGAATATTGACCGCACTTTTGTGTTGCTCCTGTAGCTGTAAAGCCAAACGCAACGCGCTGAAAAAGTGTTCGTCGCCGTATGGTGCAGCGTGAATAATAAAAAGAATGTTTTGCATACTAACCTACCCAGATAAATTTTGCGATAAAGAGTAATGAAACCACCCACACCGGCGCGTTAATTTCTTTAATCCGCCCCGTCGCCGTTTTCATAATGCAGTAGCTAATAAAACCGAACGCGATCCCCTCGGTAATGGAATAAGTAAACGGCATCATGGCAGCGGTAATAAATGCAGGCGTCGCTTCGGTCAGATCTTCCCATTGCACACGAATTAAACTGGACGCCATTAAAATCCCCACGTAAACCAATGCGCCGGCCGTCGCATAAGCAGGAACTACGCCGGCCAATGGAGAAAAGAAAATCGTGAGTAAAAATAATACGCCGACCGTGACGGCGGTGAGGCCGGTGCGACCGCCAACCGATACGCCGGCGCCGCTTTCAATATATGTACTGATTGCCGAGGTGCCGATATAAGAACCGGCAACGGCGCTAACGCTATCGACGAAAAGGGCTTGTTTCATTTTAGGAAAACGACCTTTTTCGTCGCTAATTCCGGCTTTGTCGGTCACGCCTAGAAGCGTACCGGAAGAATCGAATAAATTCACCAATAAAAATGAAAAAATAATCCCCAATAGCGCCGTATCCAATGCACCTGCAATATCAACTTTACCGACCACGGCCTCCAGACTCGGCGGCATGGCGACAATTCCGTTAAATATGACCGATTCATCCAGCCATAATGCCAAACCGGTAACCACGGCAATGGAAATCAACACCCCGGAATAAATGCGACGGGCGGCCAAAACGGCAATGATGAAAAATCCTAATATACCAAGCAATACCTGCGGGTTATGCAAATCGCCAAGCGCAACCAGTGTCGCCGGATTGGCAATAACCAACCCCATATTTTTAAATCCAATTAATGAAATAAAAAAACCGATGCCGGCGCCGATACCGACACGCAAGCTAAGGGGAATCGATGACATTAGCCAGTAACGCACTTGCAATAAGGTTAATAAAAATAGTCCTATGGAGCCCCAAAAAATGCTTCCCATGCCGATTTGCCAGGAATACCCTAGTTTGCCGACGACAACATAAGCAAAAAATGCATTTAAGCCCATGGCCGGCGCCAACGCGATAGGTAAATTACTGAATAATCCCATGGCTATTGTGCCTAATCCCGCGATTAGGCAGGTGGTCACGAACACCACTTGTTTGTCCATACCGGCATCGCCAAGAATGGAAGGATTGACAAAGACGATATAAACCATCGTAAAAAATGTGGTGATGCCGGCGATAATTTCCGTTCCGGCGGTGGTACCTTTATGATTAAGTTTGAAAAATCGTTGTAAAAAAGACGCGTTGTCCATAATGATGTCCAAGTGTGAAGTAAAATGTTTTTTTCCACATGGCGGTCAACTAAATTGACCGCACTTTAAGCGATGTTTTTAGAGAAATTTTTCGTTATTTTACAATACGTAAATGCGATGGGCTGTGTTTTTTAGGTTGATTTTGAGGCTTATCCACCGCTTCGGAAAAACGTTGCGATTGATCAACTTTAACGGGATTTTCATAAGCCGTTTCATGTTCAAACATTACGCCGTCACCGTTTTCACGAGCATAAATAGCCACGGCCGCCCCCATAGGAATATAAATTTCACGGGAAACGCCGTTAAAACGAGCATTAAACTGAACAAAATCGTTGGTTAACAATAAATTTCCCGTTGCATTGGCGGATAAATTCAATACGATCTGACCGTCTTTAACATATTCTATGGGAACATTTACTCCCTCATAATCGGCATTGACGACCAAATAAGGCGTAAAATCATTATCCACTAACCAGTCATAATAAGCCCTTAATAAATAAGGACGTTTTGGCGAAGAATAAAATTCCATTATTTATCGTCCATTAAATTCTTCGGCGCAACTTCACCGACCGATTGTAAAAACGAATCGCGGCTAAATACACGATCCATATAACTTCTAATTGCTTTGCTGCCGCTACCGCTAAATTCAACGCTCATATTTCTTAGCTTCCATAATAACGGCGCAACATAACAATCAATTAAACCGAATTCTTCACTCATAAAATAAGGCGTTTGCTGAAAAATCGGTGCAATCGCAAGCAATTCCTCTTTAAGTTGTTTTAATGCAGATTCTCTTTCCTGCGCCGTTCCTCTTTCCGCTTTAGCCAATGTCGGATACCAATCTTGTTCAATACGCAGCATTAATAAGCGACTTTTACCGCGCAGAACCGGATAAACCGGCATTAGCGGCGGATGAGGAAAACGCTCATCCAAATATTCCATAATAATTCGAGAATTAAATAAAACTAAATCACGATCAATCAACGTCGGCAAGGTGCCATACGGATTCACTTCCATCAAATCTTCCGGCAATGCTTGAGGATTAACTTCTTCGTCTTCATAAGCAACGCCTTTTTCTGCCAGGACAATTTTAACCTGATGACAATAAATGTCATCTTTATTCGAAAATAGGGTCATGATTGAACGTTTTGATGCACTCGACATTAATTCCTCCGAAGGCGGTTATAAATTATTCATTAATTTCTAAATGAGCCATTTTATCATAAAAAGACAATTAATTTCCAATTAACTTTATTTTTCTATTTTAAAATCAATTAGTTACATTAAATTAAAATATTTTAAAATAAAAAAATGCAAGCCTCGAAAGGCCTGCATAAATAAAAACGCAACAAAAAAATTAACGTTTGGAGTATTGTGGACGACGACGTGCTTTGTGCAAACCCACTTTTTTACGTTCAACGCGACGTGCGTCACGGGTCACGAAGCCTGCTGCACGAAGCGCAGGACGTAGGGTTTCATCGTATTCCATCAATGCACGGGTAATACCATGACGGATTGCAC
>CAURMH010000050.1:0-9852 GCA_963525745.1 uncultured Pasteurellaceae bacterium
ACCACCGTCGAATCCAACTGAAATTAAAAGGACTGAGTCCGATACAATATCGTTGCCAGTCCTTGAATTAATCATCCAGATTTTTAAAGGCCACACATTTGACCGCACTTTACTGTTTACTACCTTATTTAAATTTCTAACAATAAGCGGGTCGGATCTTCAAGCAGTTCTTTGATCGTCACTAAAAATCCGACGGATTCTTTTCCGTCAATTAAGCGGTGATCATAAGAAAGCGCTAGATACATCATTGGGCGAATCACTACCTGTCCCTCCAATGCGATCGGACGTTCTTTAATGGCGTGCATCCCTAAAATCGCACTTTGCGGCGGGTTAATTATCGGCGTTGACATTAGGGAGCCAAATACGCCGCCGTTTGTAATGGTAAAATTACCGCCGGTTAATTCTTCTACGGTTAATTTACCATCGCGTCCTTTTTCGGCAAAGGCTTTAATTTGTTTTTCTAAATCGGCCATGCCGGCTTTGTCACAATCGCGTAACACCGGTGTGACCAACCCTCGCGGCGTAGAAACGGCAATGCTAATATCGAAATAATTGTGATAAACCACATCATCCCCATCAATCGAGGCATTCACTTCCGGATAGCGTTTCAACGCTTCAACCACCGCTTTAATGTAAAAGGACATAAAACCTAAACGCACGCCATGTATTTTCTCGAACTTTTCGCCGTAAGTTTTACGCAACTGCATAATCGGTTGCATATCTACTTCGTTAAAAGTCGTCAACATCGCTGTGCTGTTTTTTGCTTCAAGTAAACGCTCCGCAATACGTTTACGCAGACGTGTCATCGGTACGCGTTTTTCAGAACGACTATGATAAGCCACTGTACTCACCGTATCATGGTTCGTTGCTACTTCAGCTCGGGCTTTTTGCATATCGCGTTTGGTTAATTCCTGTTCAATATCTTCGCGGGTTAAACGTCCGCCTACGCCGGAACCTTGAATTTTCGTCACATCCAAATCGTGTTCGGCAAGCAAACGGCGTACAGTTGGACTTTGATTTTCCGTATTGGCATGACTCTTTTCAATAGACACATGCTGACGATCCGCCGGCGTCGGTTGATTTTTATCCACTGTGGCTGCCGTTAGATCACCGTCTTTCACAGCCGATAGCTTTCCTAATAATTGCTTGCTCACCACTGTTGCGCCTTCCGCTTGTGCAATTTCGGCAACCACGCCACTCGTCTGCGCAGGCACTTCCAGGATGACTTTATCCGTTTCAATTTCAACCAATATCTCGTCACGTTTCACCGCGTCGCCTACGTTTTTATGCCATTTTGCTACCGTTGCATCAGCAATGGATTCCGGTAAATCCGGGACTAAAATTTCAATACTCATTATGTTTCCTTTATCTTCTATTTGTAAAACTTGTTAAATTTCAACCGCACTTTCTTACTTAATTCGTTATAAAGTCAGCGCCTCGTCAATCAGTTGTTTTTGCTGTTTAGTATGTAGCGACATATAGCCCACCGCAGGCGATGCGGAGGCCGGCCGGCCGACGTAAGTCAGCTTTGCGCCTTCAGGAATCGAGCTTTCAAAATTATGCTTGCTGCAATACCATGCGCCCTGATTTTGCGGCTCTTCCTGACACCATACATAATCCGCCACATGCGCATAAGGCGCGAGCGCATGTTTGATTTCTTCATGTGGGTAGGGATAAAGCTGTTCAATACGAATGATTGCGACGTCGGTTTGCGCACCGGCGCGGCGGCGTTCTAATAAATCATAGTAAACTTTGCCGGCACACAGAATCACCCGTTTAATTTGTGATGGTGCTAAATCATCAATCTCACCGATAACATTTTGAAAGGTACCGTTCACCAATTCATCCTGTGTAGATACGGCCAGCGGGTGGCGCAAAAGCGACTTCGGCGAAATCGCAATAAGCGGACGACGCATTTTACGAATGGCCTGGCGACGCAACATATGATAAACCTGTGCCGGCGTAGAAGGAACGCAAACCTGGATATTTTGCTCGGCACAAAGCTGTAGATAACGTTCCAGACGTGCGGACGAATGCTCCGGTCCTTGACCTTCATAGCCATGCGGCAACAACATGACTAAACCGCACATTCTCCCCCATTTTTGCTCACCGGAGCTGATAAATTGATCGATAACGATTTGCGCCCCGTTGGCAAAATCACCAAATTGCGCTTCCCAAATCGTCAATGTTTTCGGATCGGTTGTGGCATAGCCGTATTCAAAGGCCAGCACAGCTTCTTCCGATAACACAGAATCCCAAACTTCAAAACGACCTTGTGTTGCATGTAAATGTGCCAGTGGCACATAGCCCGTTCCATCATTTTGATTATGTACCACGGCATGACGATGAAAAAAAGTGCCGCGACCGGAATCTTCACCGGACAAACGAACATGAACACCTTCATCTAATAAAGTCGCATAAGCCATGGTCTCGGCCATTCCCCAATCGTATAGCTTTTCGCCGCGAGCCATAGCACGGCGATCTTGATAAATTTTTTCCACTCTCGGGTGGGCACGCAGTGTTTCAGGATATTCGCTCACGCGCTGAGCTAAGGTTAAAAAGCGATCTTGTGAAAATTGACTTGTGTAAGGAGAGGTCCAATCGTAATTCAAATACTGTAGCCAATCCATCTTCGCCGTATCCATTTCACGCCATTCCGGCACAACACGGTCTCCGTTGTCTAACGCATCGCGATAAAGATTCATCATTTCAACGGCCTCATTTTCCGTAATCACCCCTTCGGCAATTAATCGATCCGCATAGACTTTACGCGGCGTAGGGTGTTTTTTGATAATGCCGTACATCATCGGTTGCGTTGCCAGCGGTTCATCCGCTTCGTTATGCCCATGACGGCGATAAGAAATCAAATCAATAAAAATATCCCGCTTAAACAAATTGCGGTATTCCACCGCCATCCGAGCAGCAAACACGACCGCCTCGGGATCATCGCCGTTGACATGAATAATCGGTGCCTGAATCATTTTGGCAATATCCGTACAATATTCCGTAGAGCGCGTATCATTAGGATTTGATGTTGTAAAGCCGATTTGATTATTGATGACGATACGAATCGTCCCGCCAACCGTATACCCGCGGGCATTCGACATATTCAGGGTCTCCTGTACGATCCCCTGCCCTGCAACGGCCGAATCACCGTGCACGGTAACCGCCAATACTTTTTCATGTGCAGTATCATTTAAACGGGTCTGCCGCGCGCGCACCGAGCCGATAGCAACCGGTGCAACGATTTCCAAATGAGAAGGATTAAAGGCTAAGGTTAAGTGTACTTTACGTTCATCTACAGCAAAATCCGAGGAAAAACCTTGATGATATTTCACATCGCCGGTTCGATTATCTTCGGCATGTTTACCTGCAAATTCGTCAAATAAATTTTCCGGCTTTTTACCCAACACATTCACCAACATATTCAAACGCCCACGATGCGCCATTCCCATAACAACATCGTCAATGCCTTGACGCCCGGCATGGCGAATAATCTCCTTCATTAAAGGAATAAAGGCGTCGCTGCCTTCTAAAGAGAAACGTTTCGCACCGGGAAATTTTGCGCCCAAATAACGCTCTAAACCATCCGCCGCCGTTAATTCATTTAACAGGTTGACCTGCTCGTTACGGTCAAACAAGGGTTTATTCAAACGGCTTTCAAGTTTGCTTTGCAGCCAATTCTTCTGAGCCATGTCCTGCACATGCATAAACTCCAAACCGATGGTTCCGCAATAGGTCTCCTTCAACATTTCCGCCAATTCACCAAGCTTAATCGTATCACGCGCATAAACATAATGATTGATATTAAAGGTTTCATTTAAATCCTGATTATCAAAACCATGATAACGATAATCCAACTCCGGCACGGAAGAAACTTTCCAACGATAATAGTTAAGCGGATCCAAATTTGCTTCAAGATGGCCACGAAAACGATAAGCATTAATAAACTGCAACACCTTGACCAACTTTGCGCTGGCCTGCGGATCGATCACCGTGACTGATTCCGACGAATTTTCATGCGCTAAACGACGAAAGTAATCGCGCACGGAAGCGTGAGACTGCTCCGCCGTTTCCATTTTCGGAAACGCATCAAAAATACGGCGCCAACCTTCCTCAACGGAACGAGGATCATTTAAATAATTCTCATACAACGCCTCAATATAAGACTGATTCGCGCCGCCAAATGCGGAAGAAGCTAACCATTCGTCAAATGTCTTTTTATTCTGCATACTTACCCGCCCCTTTTTAACTAAAAAATTCACACTTATTATACATAGGATTTAAAGAAGCTCTAGCTAAATCGTATAGAAAAAAACGCGATGAGAAAATTATAGTCGAACTCAAAATAAAACGACGTATCGTTACATTTGTCGGACTGAAAAATTTTTTATAAAATGTCTCCGTTTTGACCGCACTTTGCCTTTGCTTACCGTATTTTCTCAATAACTTTTGCTTTACTAACGGAGCGTTTTATGCCAAACCGACAGCCAACATTAGGTTACGTCCTTTATCCGGAAAAAGAACCTGAAAAATTAAAAGTATTTCTTTCACAGGACGACACAACCGAATTCACTCCCGTTGCCTATATCGATCCAACTTCATTAGCTCTTCTCGGTGATAAAGATATTCTGTTCAATTCCTCTAAAGCCAAAGAAAAATTAGGGCGTGAAGTCACCTTTAATGAAATCGCCAAAACATTATCCCATATAAAATGTTGGAAAATGATCGCCGAAAACGAAACATTAACGGATCAGGATTTTGCCTTAATTGCAGAAAATGAAGCATGCTTAATCAACAATTATCAAAAATATGTCCGTGATTATATTAACACTTATCCTTATTACGGCATTATTAAATTGCAACGAAGTAACGCCATTATAGACGAACGATTACTTAAAGAGGGCGATAATGTTCATGCCGTCGTCTATCCGACTAAAGACGATTATAATAATTCCGGCTCCTCATTTTATTTAATACGCAAAGACATGGCAAAAGCGCTAATCCTAAAACTAACGCAAGAAAAGCCTTATTGGCTATCCGATTATTTCGGCGAGTTTTGTTCTCCTGATAAAATCGTACAAGCTTTTTATTTACTAAGTGAAATTCCGGAAAAAAAAGATATCACTAACCGTACCCCCTTATTCAGTATTATTATCCCGGTTTATAATGTAGAACGCTATTTAAAACAATGTATTGATTCCGTTTTAATGCAGGATGCCGAAAATTATGAGATCGTCTTAATTAATGACGGCTCCAGTGATACTTCATTAGAAATCTGTCTTGAATATATTAAAACGAATCCGAATATTACATTAATTCATAAAATTAATACCGGCGTTTCAGATTCAAGAAATAAAGGAATTAATCTTGCTCGAGGAAAATATTTAATTTTTTTAGACAGCGATGATTATTGGGAAGGCACGACAATATTATCTGACTTAGAAAAAATCTATAACGAATATCACCCGGATGTGATTTTTAATTATATGACCTCCGTATCTAAGAACCTAATTACTTATCATACACTTGATTTTCATAAAAAATACGGTGATTTCCATCAAGATTTTAAAGAATTATACGAAAAAGAAGTGTATGTCGGCTTCCCTGTTTCTAAAGTAATTAAAAAAGAACTTATTATAGAAAACGCATTGTATTTTCATCCTGAAAGAAAATTCGAAGACGTGCTTTGGAGTTTCAATCTGATTCGCCATATTAAAACTTACGCCGTTTATCCAAAACCGTTTTATATGTATCGAAGAGAAAGAGAAGGTTCAATCAGCCATACGGTTAAAAAAGAAAACGTTAAAGATCAATTAAATAATTTTATTGATATTATTAAAGAGCTTGAAATGCTATTAGAAGCCGTCCCAATGCTTTCTTTAATGGCTAAAAAATATGTAAAAGACGTCAGTCGTTTTACATTACACTGCTACGGCTTATTGCCACAACATGATCAAGAAGAATTGAAACCGCTGGAAAGCCACCTTCTTGAACTGGTTCAGCGTTATTTGGATTGACGTTGATGCATCATATAGCAGCCTATTTAACACAAAAAATCTCAAAAAAATGACCGCACTTTCGTCCAATAAATAGACAAATTAAGTTTAATTTCACATAGCATATAAAATTAAACTATAAATATATGTATTTTACTCGTCAAATCAAAACTACGGCCAGTCCGAATAAAAAAATAGCAAAAAGTTTTGTGTTACTAAATTCGCTTGAAAAAGAATTGACTATCGGGTCGGGCATTATTAATCAATATCCGAATAAACATTATCGGGCAGAAGATTTGGTCACATTGTCGGTATCCTATTTATAATGTTACCTCGCTTAAAATACAAAACCCGACTTTCGTCGGGTTTGCTTTATTTTATCTCAAATTAAATATTCCCAGCCCCGTTATCCAAATGGGCGCGCAAGAACCATTGTAATTTTTCGATCGCGCGGGTTTGTGCGACTAACAAATCTTCGGTAATCGGATCTAACTCGCCGAAATGTTCCAACACAAAGCGATGAGATTCAATGTTATGCGCATAATACTTATCGATTAAACGCAAATGATCTTGTGCCGTCGCACGACCAAGCGGATATTCCGGGGTTTGACGATGGGCGACTAAATTGCCCGGCAAACCGTTCGGTGCAACACCAAGAGTAGCAATACGTTCCGCCATTTCATCGACGAAATCGCGCACTTCATCAGTTTGGCTATCCAACATTTCATGCACCGCGATAAATTGCGGACCGACGACGTTCCAGTGCGCGTGTTTCAAAATCAGCGCTAATTCGTTTAAGCCTTGCAAACGGCTTTGTAATGCGTCGGCAATCGAGTGTCCTGTTTTCACTTCCACGCCGGGCACAGTGTAATCGGCGTTTTTATGCGTATCTGCATTTAATGAACGGCTCACTTCAGTTAATGTTAACACTGGGTAATTAATCGTTTGACTTGTCATAATATTCTCCTCTTTAATAAGATTTAAGTTAAAATTTAAATGAACTCTAAATTAAAACGAGCCTATTCTACTACATCACAAAAGCAAGTATACGAAACGATTCGATAGGTATAATCTTACAAAAATAAGTCTAAATAAATGTAAAATCTATTAAAGTGCGGTTAAATTTCCCGAACTTTCAGTTGCTCCATGTTTAATCTGCACGATCCAATATACACAATATTAGTAGTTAAGATATTTTTAGTATAAAATCGTCTTGTTTTTAGGAGTATTCATGAAAGTTGTTTCTTTTAATATTAATGGATTGCGCGCCAGACCACACCAACTTGAAGCGATTGTAGAAACCTACCGGCCGGATGTCATAGGGCTGCAGGAAATCAAAGTCGCCGATGAAGTGTTTCCGAATGAATTGGTGGATAAATTAGGTTATCATGTGTTCCACTTCGGGCAGAAAAGCCACTACGGCGTCGCCCTACTGACAAAACAAGCGCCAAAAACCGTGCGTAAAGGCTTTCCAACCGATGCGCCGGACGCACAAAGACGGATAATTATGGCCGAACTGGAAAGCGAATTCGGTTTATTGACCATAATTAACGGTTATTTCCCACAAGGCGAAAGCCGGACACATGAAACAAAGTTTCCGGCAAAAAAGAAATTTTATGCCGATTTACAACAGTATTTAGTCTCGGCACATAATACCGACCAACCCGTTATCATCATGGGCGACATGAATATCAGCCCGTCAGATTTGGATATTGGAATCGGAGAAGAAAACCGTAAACGCTGGTTACGCACCGGAAAATGTTCGTTTTTACCGGAAGAGCGCGAATGGTATCAAAAACTGTACGATTATGGTCTAGAGGATACGTTTCGTAAATTAAATCCGACCGCAAATGATCGATTCTCATGGTTTGATTATCGTTCAAAAGGATTTGATGACAATCGCGGATTGCGCATTGATCATATTTTAGCGAACAAAGCCTTAGCGGAACGTTGTGTGGATGTCGGCATCGCGTTAGACATTCGCGCCATGGAAAAACCGTCCGATCACGCACCGATTTGGGCTGAATTTAAATAAAAATAATAGCAAAAAAAGAAAGGAATTAAGCATGTTTAATGATCATTTAAGTTACTACACCACTGTAAAGGATAAACCAACGATCTTTTTTGTTAATCTTGAAAATCCCGAACAACTCACCAATAAATACGGCAAAGTTTTGCAAATTGATTTTTCCTATCAAGGCAATGACTTAGGGTTACCGCCTAAAAATAACGACGCTGAATTGATAGGACGGGAATCAAAAGTCATCACAGAATTAACCACTTTTCTGCCGGCATTTTTCGCCGGGTATCATTGTTCGGAAAATAAAGTCAGAATGTATTTCTATTGTGAAGATGAAAAAACACTTTTAACCGCACTAAAAGCGCTTGATTTTGTCGAATCCGCTACAGTACAGGACGATCCTAAATGGGAAATTTATTTCGACTTTTTATTCGCCTCCTCCCTTGAGCTACAGCTCAACATGACCCACCACATCTTGGAAACAATGAAATTAAAAGGCCACGACCTAAGTCATGTTTATCACATAGAACACATTTTCCACTTCATTAATCATGAAGAGAAAATGCATGAATTTATGGAAGAAATCAGTAACGGCGAATATTTCGTCAGTTTACTTCAATACTCCGCCCAAGCATTCTCCATGAACGACGATAATGCCCATTTTTTAGTGAAAGCGGAACAAAACATAGCACTGGATACGAAAGAGATTTATCAATACATAGAAAAATTTGATAATTTAGCGACCAAATACGGTATAAAATACGTTGGCTGGGGCTTTGCAACGCCATTAGAAGAAAAAATTTGGCTAAATTAAAAAACAACGCTATTCAAGTGTGGTTAAAAATCAGTAAGTTTCACAATGAAATTTATGACCTAATTAATTTCCTCAATAATCCTCTTAAGCCCTCTTTTTTCCGACAAATTCCTTCAAACAACAGGAAACGCTTTTCTACGGCCTCATCCATGCCCCTCACCATAACTTATAAAATTCAAACTTTTCTCTTACCACTTTGAAAGGTGGGTATAATCAATCTCTTTGAGAAGTAAATTATAAATTTTATTTTATGAACCTGAAAGAAATTTACTATCTTCATTATCTTCTCCTACTTGAACAAAAATAAGCCCTAATATTTGAGAAATTTCATTAATCTTTTTCTATTAAAGTACATATAATTTCATCTCCATTTATCAGTTTATTTGTGAATCGTTTTACAAACTCATATACATCCAATTTGGCCTACATACCTCCTACAAAAAATGCAATGCGACCTCCCACATTACATTGATTTTATTGCATTTTCGAAAGCGAGTAGATTTGGGAATCCGCTCTCGCCGAGCGTTTATACACGAATTGGTTATCGAATTCGGCTCAATTAATACTGAACCCTAATCCCCGCGCCGGCGGAGAATTTGCCTTCCGTATTGGCGCTGCCAATGAGTTTAATCGCGGCTTTGCCGTTATCGGTGGCGCGTGACTAACCGAGAGCGACTGTGGGTTTGTCTTCATAGGTGCCGGCGCCGGCGCCAATCATCGACTTACCACCTTGCATCACTTGCGGAATGCTGGTGACAGCCGTGGCTCCGGCAATACCCGCGTTGGCTTTTTCTCCAATTTATCCGCTTTGCAGTCAAGGTGATTCATACGGTTTTCCACATTAGTAACACGATGATTTAGATTATGGAGCTGTACTAGATAACGACTGAAAATCTCATTTAGATTAGAATGAACCGATGAGAAAAAGTTACTTAAGCCGGCATAAACAAAATAAACTCATCGCACTATTTGTCGCAGGCGTTACCGCCAGAACAGCGAGTGAGTTGGTCAATGTAAAT
>CAURMH010000051.1:0-9797 GCA_963525745.1 uncultured Pasteurellaceae bacterium
GTGCGTGCGTTCGTGAGAGCGACGATCCTGTTTGCGCTACTTTTCGTTTGTCAAGATATTTCTTTAAATAAATGCTTTAATTATTGACCTTTTTAATACGCTTTGCAAGGCGAGATTTGTAAAGACGGTCAAGGGAGATGTGTCAAAGAGAGCGGAAAAGTGCGGTTGTTTTTTGCGACGTTTTGTCGGCGCGGGGCGATTGACAATGTGGGGGGAGGATTTATAATACTGTAAATTTAAACAGATAATAATGAATTGACGATGGATATTGCAGAATTGTTAGACGGGCTGAACGATAAGCAGCGTGAAGCGGTGGCGGCGCCGTTGGGGAATTATTTGGTGTTGGCCGGCGCGGGCAGCGGGAAGACGCGGGTGTTGACCCATCGGGTGGCTTGGTTGGTCGCGGTGGAAGGCGTGTCGGAAGGCAGTATTATGGCGGTGACCTTTACCAATAAAGCCGCGGCGGAGATGCGCCATCGGATTCGTGATACGTTGGCGCGTTATGCGTCGGTGTCGTTGTTTGGGATGTGGATCGGGACATTTCATAATATTGCCCATCGTTTGTTGCGCGCCCATCATTTGGATGTGGGGCTGCCGCAAGATTTTCAGATTTTGGATGCAGAAGATCAGGTACGTTTGTTAAAACGGCTGCTGAAACTGCATCATTATGATGAAAAAGCCTTTCCGCCGAAGCAGGCCTGTTGGTATATCAATAATAAAAAAGATGAGGGGCTGCGACCGGCGCAGATTGACGACGGCGGTGATCGGTTCGAGAAAGAATGGATTCGGATTTATCAGATTTATCAGGATACCTGCGATCGCGCGGGGCTGGTGGATTTTGCCGAATTGTTGATTCGTGCGTATGAATTGTTTATGCAAAAACCGGTGATTTTACAACGCTATCAGCAGCGTTTTCAGCATATTTTAGTGGATGAGTTTCAGGATACGAATAAGATTCAATATGCGTGGATTCGGGCGTTGGCGGGCGAGCAGGGAAAAGTGATGATTGTCGGCGATGATGATCAGTCGATTTACGGCTGGCGGGGGGCGCAGGTGGACAATATTCAGCGCTTTTTGAAAGATTTTAAGGCGGAAACGATTCGCCTTGAACAAAATTATCGTTCGACGGGCAATATTTTGCAAAGCGCTAATGCGTTAATCGCCAATAACGGCGATCGGCTTGGGAAGAATTTGTGGACGGCGGGCGAGCCGGGGGAGCCG
This sequence comes from uncultured Pasteurellaceae bacterium, assembly GCA_963525745.1. Classification (GTDB taxonomy): domain Bacteria; phylum Pseudomonadota; class Gammaproteobacteria; order Enterobacterales; family Pasteurellaceae; genus CAURMH01. The sequence goes on from CAURMH010000051.1 coordinate 1,222, forward strand.
GTGGGCATTTATGCGGCCTTTAATGAATTGGATGAGGCGAAATTTGTGGCGTCGCAGATTCAGGCCTGGCAGGAGGACGGCGGTCGGTTAGGCGATTGCGCCATTTTGTATCGCAGCAATAGTCAATCACGGGTGATTGAGGAGGCATTGCTGCGCACGCAAATTCCGTATCGAATTTACGGTGGTATGCGCTTTTTTGAGCGGCAGGAAATAAAGGATGCGTTGGCCTATTTGCGGTTAATTAATAATCGCCATGACGATGCGGCATTTGAACGCGTGATCAATACGCCGACGCGCGGTATTGGCGATCGTACACTGGAAATTCTGCGTGAATTAACCCGTGAGCGGCAGATGACGCTGTGGCAGGCGGTGCAGGTCGCCGTGCAGGAAAATCGGCTGACGGGTCGCGCGGCGACCGCGTTGTTACGCTTTCAAGAATTGATTTATTCGTTGCAGACGGATACGGCAGAAATGCCGCTTTTTGCGCAGACGGATTTTGTGATTAAGCATTCCGGTTTGTATGCGATGTATCAGCAAGAAAAAGGCGAAAAAGGCGAAGTTCGGATTGAAAACTTGGAAGAATTGGTGACGGCGACGCGTGAGTTTGTGAAACCGGAAGAGGCGGAGGAAATGACCGATTTGACAGCGTTTTTGACTCATGCCTCGCTGGAAGCGGGCGATGAGCAGGCATCGCCATATCAGGATTGTGTGGAAATGATGACATTGCATTCGGCGAAGGGGTTGGAGTTTCCGCGCGTGTTTATGGTGGGGATGGAAGAAGGGGTGTTTCCGAGTTTTCGTTCTTTTGAAGAGCCGGGACGGCTGGAAGAGGAGCGCCGTTTGGCTTATGTGGGCATTACGCGAGCAAAGCGTAAGTTGACGTTGTGTTATGCGGAAAGTCGTCGGTTGTATGCTAAAGAAGAACGTCATTTGCCTTCACGGTTTATTGCCGAATTGCCGAATGAGAGCGTGCAGGAAATTCGTTTGCGTGGCACAGTGACGCGCGCGTTGAATCCGATTAGCCTTAGTTCCGCCCGTACGTATTCCGACGAATCGGCGTGGAAAATGGGACAAAAAGTGCTTCACCCTAAATTCGGTGCCGGGACGATTATTAATATTGAGGGCGCCGACAATCAATTACGGTTACAAATTGCGTTTCAAAATCAAGGGATTAAGTGGCTAATTGCGCATTTGGCGAAATTGGAGAAAGTGCGGTAAGCCCCGCGCTTGTTTTGATTTTTTAGGCGGTAAGCGAGTACGGCACAAAATAAGTTCGGTCAAAAAAAGCTAAGTTTTAGATTGCGTATACTCAAATTTATTTTTAACCGCACTTTAGCCTTAATTCTCACAACAGCGGACTAAACAAAAAAAACAGGCGCTCAATAATGCGGTGATAAAATGGGCGCGATGTCCATTTTTTAGGATCTAATAATTCGGCATTGTTCATGTAATTTTCATGTAAAATAGCGATTTCATTAGCAAAGCCCGGATCTTCGACCACCATGGTGATTTCAAAATTTAATAAAAAGCTGCGCAAATCCATATTCACGGTGCCGACCAAGGCCAATCGGTTATCAATTAAGATGCTTTTCGTATGCAACAAGCCAGCATGAAATTGATAAATTTTGACGCCGGCGGCTAATAAATCGTCGAAATAAGTACGGCTGGCCCAGCCCACCATCAGTGAGTCGTTTTTCGCCGGCAGAATTAACGAAACCTCAACGCCGCGTAATGCGGCAATGCGCAAAGCTTCGGCGATATTATGGCTCGGCACAAAATAGGGCGAAGTAATCACAATATTTTTGCGCGCGGCAAAAATCGCAATGGCTAAACATTGCGCAATTAAATCGTCGGGAAAAGCGGGCCCTGTGGCAATAAGTTGAACCGCATGAGAATTATCCAAATCAAGCGTTACCGAGGGATCTTCCGGTAAAATCAGCGGCAGTGCACGGCCGGTTTCAATTTCCCAGTCCCACGCATGTAAACTATTAAAAACCGGCGAAACCGGGCCGTTAATTCGCACCATCACATCAATCCATTGCCCGACTTGGCTGTGTTGTTTAAAGAATTGTGGATCCACCATGTTCATGCTGCCTGTATAGGAAATTTGATTGTCAATAACAATCATTTTGCGGTGCTGACGCAAGTCAATGCGGTTAAATAACATGCGCAACGGATGCACATGCAGCGTTTCAACAATTTCCAATCCTTGTCCGCGTAATTTTTTACAGGCCTTGCCGTTTAAGAACGCACGGCTACCGACAGAATCCAACAAAATTCTAACCGAAACACCACGCGTCTTCGCTTCTAATAACGCCTCAACAACTTCTTGTACCCGTCCCTCATTGGACCAAATATAAAAAACCATATGAATGGAAGAACGCGCCTGTCGAATGTCATCGATAATATTTTGCATAATTTGTGTCGGCGTATCGAAAATATGCAATTCGTTTCCCATAATGCAGGGAATGCCGAGGCGCCGTTTGACCAGTTCAAAGAGCGGTTGATACGGCGAGCGTTTAACAGGACTAATCAGCGCGCTTTGTTGCGACAAGGTTTGCAGCCAATCGGCATATTTCGGATGTAACCGGCGAAAGGTTTTAGCGCGGCCGGCGCCCAATTTAATCTCACCAAACACCAAATAAGCGATAATACCCACAACGGGCAGCAAATAAATTATCATCAGCCAAGACAGCGTCGCGGAAACCGCCTGTTTTTTCACCAATAGACGCAACGTAATGGCGATACTGCTAATCCAAACGATTATCGGTAAAACATAAACCAATAAAATATGGGTAAAATCCTGCGTAAAATTCATAGAGATTGCTTAAAGGAAATAAATTGCCGCAACATAAAAGTCATTTACCCGCCATTTTACGCCATCTGAACGTAGGAGCCAATGTATATGTTCGACGAATGTATGCGATTGATGGTAGAAAAGTGCGATAGAAAAGTGATCTGCCCCCAAAAGTTGGGTACCCAAAAACTTATTAAGGTGCAGATCAAAGTGCGGTCGATTTTGGAAGTGTTTTTTCTTAGAATTGCCAGTTTAGACTAAATACGATATTACGCGGTTCACCGTAGTAGTTATAGGCCCCGGTCGAGCGAGAATTATTTGATAAATAGTATTTCTTATTGAGGCATCAATTCTGAAATTACTCCCTTCATCTTCCATAAAGACGCTTTTTGTATAGGTGTAGCCTAATCCCACTTGCCAATTATCGGTTAACACGCCGGATACAGAGAAATCTAACCTGTGAGAACTACGCGACCTTGTTGTACGTAGCTGTCACAGTTAGGATCATTTGGATTGCATAAGGCTCTATTTTTTTGAATCGTTTGGAATAAAGCGAATGAACTATTTAAACGACTTTCAAACCATTCCGATTTGATACCGGTTTCTGCGTTATAGCCTATAAGCGGATCAAGATAAGAGCTATCCGCGCGTTGGTTATCTTGTGGTTTAAAGATTTCCGCATAGCTTACATACCAAGAATGTTATGGCATAAAATCCCATGCAATACCCGCATAAGGAACGAGTTTTTGTTTCTGATAAAGGCTTTGGTACGTTTGACATTGTGTTTTATTGTTAATCATCCAACGATCATATTTGACCTTACTATAACGTCCGCCGACTAAGAAATGCCAGTTTTCGGTTGCATTAAATTACGTTCCTAATGCAATCGCTTGTTGATAAATTGATACATTTGAGTTGGAATCTGTTGATAACGCAGACATATTCCCCCAATCAGGTTCAGCAATGGCACTACGGTTAAAATGATAAATGTCAAAAGGCTGATTTGATAATCCTCGAGCGAAACGATTATGTCGAACATATTTTTCTCGCGAACCGCTTATATTGGCAAAAAGATCGTGTTTTCGTCCAAATAATTCATATTTACCGATAATTTCCGCTTTTGCGCCAATTTCTTTTAAGTTGAAATCATATCGGCTGCGAGAAAGAAGTGAGCCGGCGGGATTATACGCTGCCCAATTTGGATAACCGGCATAAAGGAATAACGATCGACTATCCGTATGATTTAATTTTAATAATCCTTTCCAATCTTCATTAAATTTGTGGCTTAATTCAGAAAAGATCGTTGTTTTTTCATATTGTTCTAAGGTATAAATCAGCGCCAACCAAACCAAATAGCCTGATAAACGAATCGTGGTGCCGGCAATTTCAAATTCAATCACACCGGATATTTGCCATAAAATGCCGACAAATGCTACGATATTTGGCAATATTCATGCATAAGTTTTTTAACAGATCGAGGCTTTTTTCCGCCAGCATCGCTACATCTTCGGCAATTCGTTGATCGGGATTATCCGGCTCCTGTTTCAGGGTCAAGCGATAAAGCTTGTGTTGTGTTAACCAGTTTTCTTCAAATTGGCGGGTTAAATGGGTTCGCCAGCGAATAATCAAGAGCTTGCGCAACCAACTGCCGATGGCGACACATAGCACCACTAATGCCATATAGCCCAAATATTGTAAGGATAACGGCAGAATTTTCTCGGTTTCAAATGCCGTGAGGGCATCGTAGAAGGCTTTATTCCAATGGTTAATATAAACGCCGACTTCAATAATCAGCAAACTAAAGCCTAAAACGCCCGCCAATAGAAGCCAAGCCAACCATTGCTTGCGATTGCATCAATAGGGACGAATGAGTCGATAGAAGTGGCTAAGGGTTTGCATACTAGGATTTATTTGAAATGAGTTTGTGCCCGATGGCGGATAAAATCGCACCGCATACGACAATAAACGCGCCGATATAGCTCAGGGTATTGAGTTCCGGCGCGGGGAAATCGGTCGGATCAATGTAGTGGGCGAGGTGGGCAAATAAAATAGTAAATAGCGGAACCAGAGTGATGACTACGCTGACTTTGGATACTTCCCAGCGATTTAAGGCTTCGGCATAAGCACCGTAGCCGAACAAAGTGTTTAAGCAGCAGTAAATAAAACAGCCGAAGGCAAATGGCGTTAATTCCCGGACTTGTGAAAATTCGGCAAAGGGCGTGAAAACCATGGCGCAGCCGAAATACATCATGAATAAAATTTGTTGCGCGCTGAATTTTCTGAGCATGAGTTTTTGCGCCATGCCGTAGGCGACCCACACAAGTGCGGCACTGATGCTGATAAACACACCGGTGGAATAAGTGTTGAGTCCGCTAAAAATTTCCAATCGATCATTGAAAAACAAACCTAAACCGATGAGTAGCAAAACCAAGCCGATTTTTTGGTGTAAGCCCAGCTTTTCTTTAAACACGAGTACGCCGCAGATGAGCATACCGAAGGAGGATAAATGGATAAAAATTTGCGCTACGGAAGGTTCGATGTAATTTAACGAGCTGTTAAATAAGAAAAAATTTCCCGCTAATCCCATTACGCCGATAATTGCCAACCCGGCAAAATAGCCAAGTTTGGAGAAATCGGGTAAGGCTTTTTTATAAGCGAGTAATAACAAGAGGGCGCAAGTCGCCACAACAAAGCGATACCAAACAATGGTTTGCGCATTCATCACCGCGACGACCTGTTTTAAGGCAATCGGCAGGGAGCCCCACGCCATGGCGGTAATCAATGCAAAAAGGAAACCTAACAGGGGTTGTTGTTTCATTATTTCATCTATGAAAAATGCCCCGCATGAAAGCAGGGCATTTTATTCTGTTTTAGTAAAATTATTCGGTAACGATACTCACGTATTTACGGCTTTTTTCGCCTTTTACTTCAAATTTTACTTTACCATCGGCTGTCGCGAATAAGGTGTGGTCACGTCCCATTCCAACGTTGTTGCCTGCGTGGAATTTAGTACCACGTTGACGAACGATGATGCTACCTGCTAATACAGATTCACCACCGAAACGTTTAACACCAAGACGTTTAGCTTCAGAATCACGACCGTTACGAGTTGAACCACCAGCTTTTTTAGTTGCCATCTACTTGATCTCCTCTGAAATTATGCTTGAATCCCAGTGATTTTCACTTCTGTGAACCACTGACGATGACCTTGTTGTTTACGGCTGTGTTTGCGACGACGGAATTTAACGATTTTAACTTTATCGCCACGACCTTGCGCTACAACTTCAGCCACTACTTTTGCACCAGCAACTACTGGTGCACCGATTTTAACATCTTCACCATTAACGACCATCAACACTGAATCGAACTCAACTGTTGCGCCAGTTGCAAGTTCAAGTTTTTCTAAACGAACGACTTGACCTTCGCTTACTCGGTGTTGTTTACCGCCACTTTGGAAAACTGCGTACATAAATACTCCGCTATAAATTGTGCTCTAATGTTATTTCATTTCGCACATAAAATTCATATAAATAGGGCGCAAATTCTACGGAAAAATTTAGGGGATAGCAAGAATTTATTTGCGGGAAAATAAAAAAATTCGCAAATTCGGCAGTTTGATTTCAGAAAGCCTGAAAAATCAGGTAAAATCCACCGCACTTTACTTTTTTCGTTTCACCAAGGCCTGATTTTATTGGTTTTAATCAGTCGAATTAACAAAATGAATACAACAAACTTAATGGATATGCAGGCAATCCAGGCGTTAAGCCATGCGGATATGCAAAAAGTCAATGAATCAATTTTAGCCCAGCTGAATTCTGATGTGGCATTAATTAATCAGCTGGGTTTTTATATTGTACAAGGCGGCGGCAAGCGTATTCGTCCGCTAATTGCCGTGTTGGCGGCAAGAGCGTTGGGGTTTGCAGGGCAACAAGCCATTACCTGTGCGACTTTTGTAGAATTTATTCACACCGCCTCTTTATTACATGATGATGTAGTCGATGAATCCGATATGCGTCGCGGGCGTGCTACGGCAAATGCAGAATTTGGTAATGCAGCAAGCGTATTAGTCGGCGACTTTATTTATACCCGCGCCTTTCAGTTGGTCGCACAGTTAGAATCGCTGAAAATTTTGCGCATTATGGCGGATGCCACCAACGTACTGGCGGAAGGTGAAGTGCAGCAATTAATGAACGTCAATGATCCGCAAACCAGCGAAGAAAATTACATGCGGGTGATTTACAGCAAAACCGCCCGTTTATTTGAAGTGGCCGGACAAGCGGCGGCGATTATTGCCGGCGCGACAGAAGCCCAAGAGAAAGCACTGCAAGATTACGGTCGTTATCTCGGCACCGCATTCCAACTGGTGGATGACGTGCTGGACTACAGTGCCAACGCTAAAGCGCTCGGGAAAAATGTCGGTGACGATTTAGCCGAAGGTAAACCAACGCTTCCTTTATTACACGCCATGCACCATGGCAACCCGCAACAAGCCGTGTTAATTCGCGAAGCCATCGAACAAGGCGGAAAACGTGAAGCTATCGATGAAGTGTTAGCTATTATGGCGGAGCACAAATCCTTAGATTACGCCATGGATCGCGCCAAACAGGAAGCGCAAAAAGCCGTGGATGCGGTTCGGATTTTGCCGGAAAGCGAGTATAAAAACGCATTGATTTCTTTAGCCTATTTATCGGTAGATAGAAGTTACTAAGATGACAGAACAACAATCTCAAAGTGCGGTCGGTTTTCAGCATAAAACACGTAAACAAAAACCGCGTAAAGATCCCAATGCGCCGTTTATTCGTGAAAAACTGGAATTGCCGGATGGGCATAATAAACTGCTTTTACATTCTTGCTGTGCCCCTTGCTCGGGCGAGGTGATGGAAGCGATTTTAGCGTCCGGTATTGAATTCACTATTTATTTTTATAATCCGAATATCCATCCGCTTAAAGAATATTTAATCCGCAAAGAAGAAAATATTCGCTTTGCGCAAAAATTCGGTATTCCGTTTATCGACGCCGACTATGATCGCCAAGAATGGTTTGATCGTGCCAAAGGTATGGAATGGGAGCCGGAGCGCGGCATTCGTTGCACCATGTGTTTCGATATGCGTTTTGAAAAAGCCGCTGAATATGCTCACGAGCATGGTTTTCCGGTATTCACCAGTTGCCTTGGCATTTCCCGTTGGAAAGATATGGAACAAATTAACGGTTGCGGTCATCGCGCAGCGGAAAAATATGATGACGTGATTTATTGGGACTACAACTGGCGCAAAGAAGGCGGGTCGCAACGCATGATTGAAATCAGCAAACGCGAACGTTTTTATCAGCAAGAATATTGCGGCTGCGTGTATTCCCTACGCGACAGCAATAAATGGCGTGAACAAACGGGCCGCCAGAAAATCGAAATCGGTAAATTGTATTATTCGCCGGATTAAAAAATATCTTTTGTTTTTAGCGAATTTAACGATTGCTTTAATTTAATCTTAAATTTGACCGCACTTTGATTTGCTTATCAAAAATGAGCGGTGTTCTGTTTTGATTCTAAATAAGTAATTTAAGGAGAGCATATGAGCCCTTCATCTCTGTTTAATTTATCCTGGCACCGCTATCTCAATTTACTTTTTTTGCTTTTAAGCGTCGGCTTTTTAACCGGCGGCAGCATAACCTTTATTGCCGCCAATTGGGATTATTTTTCCGATTTAAGCAAAATTTACGGACTGCAAACGGTATTTGCTTTTTCGGTTATTTCGGGCAGTTATTTTTTTATGCGGGAAAGTCG
>CAURMH010000052.1:0-9101 GCA_963525745.1 uncultured Pasteurellaceae bacterium
AATCGGTGTGCAGGTTCAAGTCCTGTCGCGGACACCAAATTAAAAACGGCGCAGACCTGATGATCTGCGCCGTTTACATTATTGTCGAATAGCCTCTGAAACAAAAAATGCAATGCGACCTCCCGCATTGCATTTTGTTTATTTAGCTTTTATTCGGCTCAATTAATATTGAAACCCAATTCCCGCGCCGGCGGAGAATTTGCCTTCCGTATTGGCGCTGCCGGTGAGCTTAATCACGGCTTTGCCGTTATCGGTGGCGCCGGCAATGCCCGCGTTGGCTTTTTTCTCCAGTTTATCCACTTTGCGGTCAAGGTGATTCATGCGGTTTTCCACATTGGTGACACGATGATTCAGATTATTAATCACGCCCGGCGCGATGCCGCCCGTCATATTATTCACCCGATTACTCAACTCTTGGAACTGAGCATAGTTCACGGCGTCGGTAGCGGACGTACCGTTGCCGATATTTTGCAGTTTATTGCCGCCAAAGTTAATGTCGGTGCCGTTGACAATAGTTACGTTGGTGCCTGCGCCGCCGCCGAGGGTGGTATTGCCTGTTGCTTTCAGGTTTTTCGCATTCACCGTATCCGCATTCACCGTATCCGCATTCACCGTATCCGCATTAATAGTGGTTGCGTTCACCGTGGCAGCGGTGACGCTATCGACAACGATATGGCGACTTAACGCCACACTAATGGTACGGCCGCTTTGCGTCAATTGAATATTGTCGCCGCCGTCAATCGTGACCGTATTGCCGCCGCGTACGGTATTGGCTGCCGCACCGGTGGTATTGCCGGTGGTGGTGATATTCCAGGACACATTGCCTGCGGCATTTAACGCCGTACTTAATGCCGTGGAAGCAGTCACGTTAGCCGCATAGGCCATGGAGAACGCGGTTGAGGCTTGAACCGCCGATGATGTGGCGGAGGAGAACGCGCTAGACGCCCGTGTTGCTGCAGAGACCGCGGCCGAATACGCGGTAGACGCGGCGGTACTCAAGGCAGTTACGGAGCTATTGGCCCGTTGTGCCATAGAATACGCGGTCGAGGCTTGCACTGCAGCGGACGTCGCCGTGCCGTTGGCTTGTTGTGCGGCGGAGAACGCGCTGGAGGCTTGCACGGCAGAAGAGGCGGCGGCCGAATGTGCGCCGGAGGCGCGAACTGCCGCTGAAACCGCGGCCGAATAGGCTGTTGACGCGGCCGTGCTCACAGCAGTCACAGACGTATTCGCTTGTTGCGCCATGGAATAGGCGGTAGAGGCCAAGACACCGGAAGACGCGGCGGCAGAGACTGCTGTTGAAGCTTGTACAGCCGCGGATGTTGCGGCGGAGAACGCCGTTGACGCACGAACTGCCGCTGAAACCGCTGCCGAATAGGCCGTTGACGCCGCGGTGCTCACCACCACAATCGAGCTATTGGCGCGTTGTGCCATCGAATAGGCGGTAGACGCCTGAACGGCAGCGGAAGTGGCGGCAGAATGCGCTGTTGAGGCGGCGCTATACGCCACGGTTGCCGTCGAATTCGCCGCAACGGCTGTTGAATTTGCCACCGCCGCGGTCGTGTTGGCGAAATCCGCCACTTTCGCTACGGCATACAATTGCGAACCGTTAATCGCGTCGGTTGATGTATTGCTCACCAACCCCGCCGCCACATTTTGAATGCGACGTTCTTTGGCTGCCGCCCCGACGCTCACCACGCCCACCGCCGCTCCGCCGGCAAAGGCTAATGTGCTATTGCCCACCGTCGCCGAGCTATACGTGCCTACACCGCTGGTAGACGTACCGGCGGCGACATAACTGGTATTCGAACCTAAAAAGACCGAATTGTCCGTGGTGGTCGTAATGTCGTTCCCGAAAGCGAACACGCCGTTTTGGCCGGAGGCAAGATTGTTGAGTTTACCAATTGCAACAGAATCTGTTGCATTGACGAATGAGGCTATCCCAACTGAGGTTGAATTCTGTCCGGCAACAAATGAACCCGCTCCCATAGCAATAGCATTTACACCTGTTGTATTAGCGCTAAGACCAATTGCAATACCTAATTGATTATGCGACATAGCATTGTTACCAACAGCAATACTATGATCACCAAATGTTTTAGCAAATTGACCAATTGTGATAGTATAATTTCCCCTTCCTTCAGCTACGTTACCAAGTGTAATACCATTAACTCCATCAACTAAAGCACTATTCCCGATGACGAGAGATTGCATGCCTGTTGCATTAGTGTTTAATCCGATTGCAATAGAAGTTGAACCATTTGCATTAGCTCCATCACCGAGAGCAACTTGGGCACCATTAATCGCTACTGCACCTGTTCCGCAAACTACCGCTGCTTCAGTAGGCTGAGTAGTTAAAATTGCAGTACCTAAAATTGCACCACCTAAGACGACAGCATTGGCGGTCGCTTGACTGACAGAGAAAAGTGCGGTCGATTTTGGCGACGTTTTGATTTCGTTGACGATGTCGTTGTTATTTTGATTCGACGATGATTTTACGTGTCCTTTCACGAGTTCGGAAACCACGACCCAAGCTTGTTGGGCGACGTTCCAGATAACGCGGTAGATTTTGTTCATTTTAATTTCCTCTTTTGTGTTGAGTTAAGGTTTGATAACAGATTTTGGTCTGTTGGGTTAAATCGGTTTTTTGATGTAAAAAACCGATTTGGAAAGGGTTCTATTTTGGAGAACGCTTTCCAAATCGGTCGTTTAATTGGCAACGGGCGAAACCCGTTCCAAACAAAAAGACGATATTGAAGAAAAAAATGAAGCTAAAAACCCAAAAGCGCGGTCAAATTTAACCGCGTTTCGCGATAGAAAACAGAGATAAAAATAAAGAAAAGAAAATAAAGATTTAAGTAGTTAAGTGCTTGACTTTAAAACGCAAAATATGCTATGCGTGCGTGCGTGCGTGCGTGCGTGCGTGCGGATCATTTTTTCACTCCTTTAAAAAAGACCTGTCAAGCCTTTTTTAATAAAATTAACCAAAAAAATTTACGCCTAAATTATAGTCCATTTCTGCCAAAATTTAAGCGGATTTTTATAAAGACGTTTCAGTAATCTTGCCGTAAAAAGAAAAAATCAACATTTTTACCGCACTTTCCCGTGCCGTTTATTCTTCCGACACCACGCGCCCGATATACCCTAAATTTCGATAACGCTGTGCATAATCAATGCCGTAGCCGACAACAAATTCGTTCGGGATTTCAAAGCCAACCCAATTTACCGAGACATTTGTTTCGCGCCGTGACGGTTTATCCAACAGCGTGCAAATAGACAGGCTGGCCGGTTCGCGTAAATTGAGAATTTCGCGTACTTTTTGTAACGTGTATCCTGTGTCGATAATGTCTTCGACGATCAAAACATGCCGGCCTTTAATATCGCCTTCTAGATCTTTTGTGATTTTGACATCATGATTACTTGTCATTCCGCTTCCGTAACTGGTTGTCGTCATAAATTCAATTTCTTGCGATAAATTTATTTCACGCACCAAATCGGCCATGAACATAAATGATCCGCGCAATAAGCCGACGACGACAAGATCATTAACGTTTAGGGCTTGATAATAACGGGTGATTTTATCGCCGAGTTCGGCAATGCACGCCCGCACATCGGCTTCGGGAATGAGGCATTCGATATGATGTTTTTTCATTTTTGTTCCTTATGATTAAATTTAGCTATGCCGGTATTAATTGCCCGATATTTTCATACTATCCAGTAAAATAGAGCCGGTTTGAATATTCGAACGATGTTCTATGTCATCGGCAACCGCCACAATATTTTTCAGCATGTCAGGCAATTGTCCGGCAATGGTAATTTCCGCAACCGGATATTGAATTTCGCCGTTTTCTACCCAAAAACCCGCCGCGCCGCGGGAATAATTACCCGTGACGATATTCACGCCTTGCCCCATGACATCGGTCACTAACAAACCGGTGTCCATTTTGCGTAAAAGTGCGGTCAATCCGCCGGACAAATTCGGCGTTGTAAGCCAGTTATGGATACCGCCGGCATGTCCGGTGCTGCGCATGCCTAATTTTTTGGCGCTGTAAGTAGTTAATAAATACGTTTGTAAAATGCCGTTTGTGATAATTTCCCGCGTTTGAGTACGCACGCCTTCGCTGTCAAACGGGGTCGACGCCAAACCTTTTAACCGATGGGGGTGTTCGGCAAGACAAAACCAATCGGGTAAGATTGATTGCCCCAATCGATCCAGTAAAAAACTGGATTGACGATATAAACTGCCACCGCTAATTGCCGTCGCTAAATGAGAAAGCAAACCTGTCGCGACATCGTTTAGGAAGACGACCGGCACTTCACGCGTTGTTAATTTTTGAGGATTTAAGCGGGCAACCGCTTTTTTCGCGCTGTTTTGTCCCACCCACGTCGGCGCTTCAAGTTCGTCCAGAACGCGTGAAACCGTATATTCGTAATCATTTTCCAGTTGTCCGTTATCACCGCTGATCACTGAGCAAGACAACGAATAACGACTGGATAAATAACTTTGCAACATGCCGTATGTATTGCCGTAAACCCGCACGCCGACGTGCGAATTAAAATTTGCGCCATTGCTGTTTACGATTTTACGATCAAACGTTAAGGCGGCTTTTTCTGCGTTTAATGCTAAATTCGCCGCTTTATCGACATCCATTTCCGCCGCATGATAAAGCTGTAAATCCGGTGCATCAAACGCCATTAACTCTTTCTCCGCCAATCCCGCACAGTCGTCCGGCGAAGTATATTCGGCAATGGCAAGGGCGGCTTCAACCGCACTTTTTATGGCGTGCGGACTTAAGTCGGAGGTTGAGGCGTTGCCTTTGCGTTGTCCGGCGTAGACCGAAATGCCCAAAGCGCCGTCGTTAGTGAATTCGACATTTTCAATTTCCTGTAATCGGGTCGAAACGGATAAACCGCTGACTTTTGTTACGCCCACTTCCGCTGACGCGCCCGCCTTCTGCGCAAGTTCGACGGCAAACGCGACCGCCTCACGCAATTGCTGTTCTTGTTCGCTTAAAAGTGCGGTTGAATTTTCCGCTGTTTTCATGTTTTTTCCTTGATTCGTTTACCGGTAAGATTGGCGCCATTTTATCTTATTTTCATCATTTAACGAAACTTTATGCTAAAATGCGCCCACTTTGTAGCAAAGAGGAAAAAATGGCAAAACGTAAAAAAGAAGCCTTTGATTGGGAAGAACAGGAACAAGAAGAAATTATTTGGGTCAGTAAAAGCGAGATTAAACGCGACGCCGAAGCGCTTAAACAATTAGGGGAAAAATTAGTTGAGTTGACCAAAAACAAGTTAGCCAAAATTCCTCTGGACGGCACCTTGCTTGACGCAATTGAATTGGCTCAGCGGCTACAAAAAGAAGCGCGTCGCAGACAGTTACAATTTATTGGGAAATTATTGCGTAATACAGATGTCGAACCGATTAAAGAGGCGTTGGCCAAAATTGAGAACAAGGATCATCTGCAACAAGCGGCATTGCATAAAATAGAACGTTTGCGCGAAGAATTGTTGACCCTGGGCGAGGAGCCGCTTACGCGTTTTTTGACCGAACATCCGAATGCGGATAGACAGCGATTACGTCATTTGATACGGCAGGCGCAAAACGAAAAAAATCAAGAAAAGCCTGCGAAGGCCTATCGTGAAGTGTATCAATACTTAAAAAAATTGGTCATTACGGGCGACGGAAACGCCCTAAAAGTCGACCGCACTTTATGAATTTATGATATGATTTTTTGGGTTTAAAAAGGCGGAAATTTATGAATATTCGTTTAAGTGTTATTTTGGGGGTTATTGTCGTCGTTTTGCTGGGATGGTTTTATACGCTGAACGAAGAGCGCGATGATTTACAACATTTAATTAAAAAACCCGATAGTCCGGAATATATCGGTACACAAATGGAGACGGTTGTGTTCTCGCCGGAAGGGAAGAAACAGTATTCCGCCCAAGCGGCAAAAGTTGAATATTACGAAATGGACGGGCGCGCGGAATTTACTGCGCCTGTCGTTTATTTATTTGATTTGCCGTTAGATAATGGTACTTCTCCCGAGGCGCAAGAGGCTCAAAATTGGCGGCTTGTTGCAGATTATGCCAAATTAACGAAAGAGAAGATGTTACAATTAAACGGTCATGTTGTGGCGACCAGCCTAGATCCTTCATCGCGTTTACAGCGTGTGGAAACCGATGCCGCTCTCGTTAATTTAACGACACAGGATATAACTTCCGATCATGCCGCTAAAATTATCGGCCAGAATTTTAATTCAACAGGACAAAAACTTGTCGGCAATTTAAAACAACAAATCGCCACGCTAAAAGAACAGGTAAAAACAATCTATGAAATTAATAAACAATAAACTATTTCTCTTCTTCCTAACATTAATCGCTTTTCCGGCATTGGCGCTCAAAGACGATACGGAGCAACCGATCAATATTGTTTCCGACAATCAGGATCTTGATATGGCAAATCGTGTGGTTACGTTTACCAATAATGTCGTTATCACACAAGGCTCGATTTTAATAAAAGCTAACAAAGTGGTTATTACCCGTCCGGCTGAAAATTCCGGCAAAAAAGAGACCGTTGAGGCGTTCGGTAATCCTGTGACTTTTCATCAATTGCTTGACGACGGGAAACCGGTGGATGGAAAGGCAAATAAGGTTCATTACGATTTAAGTGATGAATTTTTGACGATGACAGAAAATGCCGAGCTTAAACAATTAGATAGTAAAATTAACGGGCAAAAAATAACCTATGATGTTAAAAAACAGCAATTGAAAGCAAACGGCCCGGAGGGCTCACGCGTACGTACGGTCTTAATTCCAACCCAATTAAATAGCAATAAAAAAGAGAAAAAATAAGGTTAATCAGAATGTCAATTCTCATTGCTGAAAATTTAGCTAAAAGTTATAAAAGCCGCCAAGTCGTATCCGATGTAAGTTTGACGGTAAATTCGAATGAAATCGTTGGCTTATTGGGGCCGAACGGTGCGGGAAAAACAACGACTTTTTATATGGTTGTCGGTTTGGTGCATCAAGATCATGGACAAATTAGCATCGACGGGGAAGATATTAGTTTGCTTCCTATGCATAAACGCGCTCAGTGCGGTATCGGTTATCTGCCGCAGGAGGCCTCTATTTTTCGTCGTTTAAGCGTATATGATAATCTTATGGCGGTATTGGAAATCCGAAAAGATCTTAACGCGGAACAACGCCGAGAAAAAGCGAACGAACTTATTGAAGAATTTAATATCGAACATATTCGCGACAATTTAGGCCAATCGCTTTCCGGTGGGGAGCGTCGCCGTGTAGAAATCGCCCGAGCGCTTGCCGCCAATCCAAAATTCATTTTATTGGATGAGCCCTTTGCCGGCGTCGATCCGATTTCAGTAAACGATATTAAAAAAATTATCACTGATCTACGCAATCGCGGGCTAGGCGTTTTAATTACCGACCATAATGTTCGCGAAACATTGGATGTATGTGAGCGCGCTTATATTGTGGGAGGAGGCAAAATTATCGCCGCCGGTACCCCGCATTCCGTCATGAATGACGAACATGTGAAACGTGTTTATCTTGGAGAACAGTTTAAACTGTAATGACAAAATTTACTCAAATTCTTTCCCCGGCGAATATTCGTCAAGGGGTTCTTTTTTCCAGTAAAAAACGCCTTTTTGAGTCAATCGCTCACACGATTTCGGATGAATTAGATTGTAAAAAAGGCGAACAAGCCTGTTTTGAAAATCTGTTTAATCGTGAAAAATTAGGAAATTCGGGTCTTGGCAATGGTATAGCCATGCCAAAAGGAAAATTGCCCGAGCATATCGATCGGATAATTACCGTTTTCATGCAACTTGCCGCTCCGCTTGATTACAACGCGGCGGACGGAAAAGACGTCGACTTGATTTTTGCCGTTTTGGTGCCGAGTAAAAATTGTACACAGTACATTCCCATGCTTGCCGAACTTACTGAAAAGTTTCAGGACAAAGCCCTCATAAAACAACTCCGCTCGGCTAAAAGTGCGGACGAAATTTGGCAAATTTTTGATCTCGCCGACAACACGGAAACACAACGTCCCGATCCGTCGGTAAAACTGACAAACGAATAACTCAGGAAAAATAACGAATGGAAATTATCATTATTAGCGGTCGCTCAGGCGCAGGAAAATCTGTTGCGCTTCATGCCCTAGAAGATATGGGGTATTACTGTGTTGATAATTTACCGTTGGAATTACTCCCGCAATTAACCAAAATACTTTCTCAAAATCAATCTTCCGTCGCAATCAGCTTGGATATTCGCAACCTTCCGCACTCAACAGAAACCCTTGATCGGATTTTACTCAATATTCAAGAAGCCCATCAGCTTAAAATTATTTTTCTTGATACGGATCGCAGCACATTAATTCGTCGTTACAGCGATTCACGCCGATTACATCCGCTCTCCACACAAGACCTTTCGCTAGAAGCGGCCATTGACGCGGAATACCAGCAATTAGAGCAATTAATTCAGCATGCTAATTTCATTATTGATACGACAACCTTATCCACTCATGCACTGGCCGAGCGACTTCGTGAAGTTTTACGCGGAAATTCGGATAAAGCGCTAAAAATAATCGTTGAATCCTTTGGTTTCAAATACGGAATTCCGCTTGATGCGGACTATGTTTTTGACGTTCGTTTTTTGCCTAATCCTCATTGGAATCCCGAATTACGCCCTATGACGGGACTGGACGAGCCGGTAATGACTTTCTTAAGCAGTCACAATGAAGTGAATAACTTTATCTATCTTACTCGGCACTATATCGAAACCTGGTTGCCTATGTTGGAACAAAATAATCGAAGTTATTTAACCATCGCTATAGGCTGTACGGGAGGAAAACATCGCTCCGTTTACATTGCGCAACAGCTCGGTGAATATTTTCAAGCCAAAGGAAAAAACGTAAAAATTCAGCATAAATCTTTAGAAAGAAATAAAAAATACGAAACCAAGCAATCATAAAGCCA
Source organism: uncultured Pasteurellaceae bacterium (assembly GCA_963525745.1). Classification (GTDB taxonomy): domain Bacteria; phylum Pseudomonadota; class Gammaproteobacteria; order Enterobacterales; family Pasteurellaceae; genus CAURMH01. Next base: position 8,997 of record CAURMH010000052.1, read on the forward strand.
ATGCCGCAAGAAAATAAGAAAAAAGGAAGGAGCTGTACTAGATAACGACTAAAAATCCGGACGATTAATTCAAGGACTGACAACGATATTGTATCGGACTCAGTC
>CAURMH010000053.1:0-8948 GCA_963525745.1 uncultured Pasteurellaceae bacterium
CCTTCGACCAACGGATTAAAAGTCCGCTGCTCTACCGACTGAGCTAACGACCCATCAATAAATAACAGAGGCGTATGATACTGATTTATTTTCTTGGTGCAAGAGAAATTTGAGTTTTCGCAATTATTTGACTAGATACCCACCAATATAGCAATGATTTCTTAGATAAGCTAGTGTGATTATACCTAAAGCTGAGGGAGGAATAGAAATTTATTCTTCCTTAATTTTATATTTGTTCTGGACACTTTGCTTAGAAATGGGATGGTTTTTATTTAAATTCATTTAGCCATTTTAGTAATATCGCTTCAAGAATAGCTTCATTTGAAGCATCAGGATTATCATCAAAGCCATTCAAGGAACAAATCCATCGATGTAAATCGGTAAAACGAACGGTTTGCGGATTTGTCTCCGGATACAAATCTGAGAGTGCCCATGCGATTTCTTGTACATCTTGCCACTTCATGAATGCGCGGCCTCATTAGCATGGTTAATATTATATTTTGGAATATCTACAACCAAGTCTTCTTCTCCAACTATACATTGACAGGATAGACGACTTTCCATTTCCAGTCCCCATGCCTTATCGAGCATATCCTCCTCCTGATCACTCGCTTCATTAAGGGAGTCAAATCCTTCACGAATGATTACATGGCAAGTTGTGCATGCGCATGAACCGTCACAGGCATGATGAATTTCGACGCCTGCCGCAAGTGCGGTTTCGAGCAGATTATCACCGGGAGCCGCCTCTACGACCATTCCTTCAGGGCAAAATTCTTCATTTGGTAAAAAAACTATCTTCGGCATATCTGTTCCTTTGTCATTAGGTTAAATTAAGACTTATCAATGTCCGATACTGTTTTGCCGGTCAAGGCTTTATTAATTGAGGCATTCATACGGCGTGCCGCAAAAGCTTGCGTTGCAAGATCAAGTGCTTTAATTTTTTCTGCGATCATATTCGGATTACTTTCTTTTTTTGCATCCATCAAGTTTTGTAGTGACATTTCAATTTGATGAAATTCTTGCGTACTTAATAATTCGGCGCCATCTAACTGTAACGCACTGATAACGCTATCAATAACGCGATCTGCTTCGACCCGCTGTTCTGCCAATTCTCGTGCCTGTATATCGTCTTCCGCATGTTCGACAGAAGAGCGAATCATTGCGGTAATTTCGCCCTCCGTTAAACCGTAAGAGGGCTTAACTTGAATCGATGATTGGATTTTTGTGGATTTTTCGATTGCAGTAACATTGAGCAAACCGTCAGCATCCACCTGGTAAGTCACACGGATATGAGCCGCTCCCGCCACCATTGGCGGAATACCTTTTAGGGTAAAGCGTCCTAACGAACGACAGTCGTCGACTAATTCACGTTCTCCCTGAACAACATGGATTGTCATCGCCGTCTGCCCGTCTTTAAATGTAGTGAATTCTTGTGCTCGAGCAACAGGAATTGTCGTATTTCGCGGAATAATTTTTTCCACTAGTCCTCCCATTGTTTCAATTCCTAGTGAGAGCGGAACGACATCTAGGAGTAACATATCCGAATCAGGTTTGTTACCGACCAAAACATCTGCTTGAATTGCAGCGCCAAGTGCGACGACTTTATCGGGATCAATTGATGTAAGGGGGGACTTGCCAAAAAAGTCGCCAACTTGTTCTCTTACATACGGTACTCTGGTCGAGCCGCCGACCATAACGACTTCCAGTACTTCGGATGCGTCAACATTCGCATCTTTTAAAGTGCGACGACAGACAAGCAAAGAACGTTTAATTAAAGGGGCAATAAGCTGATTAAATTGTTGGCGATTGATAATTGTCTTAGAATCTTTCCAAAAAATGATCGCACTTTCTTCCTTACTTAAGTCGATTTTAGCCTGTGTGGCGAGTGTCAGTAATGCTCTTTGTTCAGCGGCATTTTGTGGTTTTATGTCGGTTTGCTGAATAATTTGATCGGCGATTAAATGATCGAAATCATCACCGCCCAACGCAGTATCGCCGCCGGTTGCCAACACGGCAAACACACCTTTTGATAATCGTAAAATGGAAATATCAAATGTCCCTCCCCCTAAGTCATAAACGGCAATAATGCCTTCCTGCCCACTGTCTAAGCCATATGCAATGGCGGCTGCGGTAGGTTCGTTTAACAAGCGTAATACGTTCAAACCGGCTAATCGAGCCGCATCTTTTGTTGATTGTCGTTGCGCGTCATCAAAATAAGCCGGAACCGTGATAACGACGCCAGATAAGGGATTGGCTAAACGCTGTTCGGCGAGACGGCTTAAATGGGTTAAAATATCGGCGGAAACTTCTACCGGACTTTTATTGCCTTGTGCGGTTGTGATTAACGGCAGGCCGTTATGACTTGCGGTAAAGCGATAGGGAAGGGTGGGATAACGCTGTTGTATATCTTCAAGACTACGGCCGATGAGGCGTTTTACCGAAATAATGGTATTGGCGGGATCGCGCCCCGCTTCCTCAAATGCCGTTACACCGACAGACGTTGTTTTTTTTCCGTAGTAAACGACAGAAGGCACCAGCGCCCGCTCTTTTTCATCAGTTAAAATCTGAGCTTGTCCACTACGGACCGCTGCAACTAATGAATTGGTTGTGCCGAGATCAATGCCAATCGCCAGACGATGTTGGTGTGGGGCAGAGGTTTGTCCCGGCTCGGCAATTTGTAGTAGCGCCATGTATTTTTATATCCTTTTAATTAACGGAATAAACCATATCAAACTTATCTTTTTCAGCAAAACTCATCGAATAATGCGTTTCAATATTGATTTCGCTTCGTTGTCGTTGGTTTATTTCCGTCTGTTTGTCTGTTGATAATTCGGGCGTGAACACAATCATTTGATTACCGTCTAGCCGTTTCACGTCTTCTTGCCAGTTATCCCAAAAAAGCCCTTGATAAAATGCATCTATATCACCGTTGAGCGCCCAAAGAAGAAATTCGGTATAGGAAAAGTTAAGATCGTGCCACGTCATATCTTTTGGCGAAAAATAGTAAATTTTGCCTAAATTATCGCCTAATGCACCGCCATTTATGGCGAAATAACCGCCGATCACATCATCTGCAACCAATAAATACTTTGGCTTTTCACCGGATTGAGAAAAGGCTTTGCTAAAGTTCCAATCCATTAATCCGCGCGGCAGTTTAAAGCTGCCTGAGCCTAAAATTCGTAGCCAACCTTGGTGAATTAGGATACCGCCGGTTTCGTAGATAACCGCGCCCATAGGCGAAGAGGTCGGCATTTGCATAGAAAAAATTTCTCGTTCTGCACTGGATTGATCTTTTTTAATGACTTCGCAATGGTTGCGCGCTTGCTTAATCCATTGCTCTATGGTATTCCACGCTGATTTGGTTGAATCGGTTAATTGTTCTAAGGTTTGCATGAATTAAATCTCAAAAAGTTTTTCTTCTATACGTTCGATTTCAGCCGTTAATTTTTGCATGAAGCGCAATTTGTCACATAACAGTGCCGCTTGTTGCCACTGTTCGCTTTTTAGATGCGTAGAAAGCGCGGTCAAAATTAAATGAGTTTGTGCTTTTACTTGTTTGGCAAAATCGGATAAAGCCGCTTCATCATTTGTTGTTTCAATCTCTTCTAGTTTTTCCCGCCATTCGAGTTGTTGCATCAAAAAAGTGACATCAGTAATGCTTTTTTCTTCTATTGAGGGGATTTGCCCCGTGTGTAAAGTGATAATGGCTTCGGCACGGGAGACCGGATTGTTAAGCGTTGCAAAGGCCTCATTAATGTCTGCAGACTGTTCTATCGCAAGACGTTGTTTGAATGGTTCGGCTGTGACAAAATTATCTGGATGCAATTGTTTTTGTAACTCAAGGTAACGCTCGGAAAGTAATTGTTTATTCAATTCAAAATTGATTGGTAAATTGAAAATATCAAAAGGGTTTTTCATGCTCTGTCCTAAACGTGAAAACTTTCACCACAGCCGCAAGAAGCCTTAACGTTCGGGTTATTATATTTAAATCCCTCATTCAAGCCTTCTTTCACATAGTCCAATTCAATACCGTCTAAATAAACAAGACTTTTAGGATCAATGACGACTTTTACACCATGTTGCTCAAAAACCTGATCTTCCTCATTAAGAACATCTACGAACTCAAGTAGATACCCTAAGCCCGAACATCCTGCCGTTTTTACCCCTAAGCGCAAACCAATCCCTTTTCCCCGGTTTTGTAGGAACGTTTTTACATGATTTGCTGCGGTTTCGGTTAACGTAATACTCATCTTTCTTCCTTACCTTTCGGAAACAAGGCTACGATTGATATAAAAAACGCATTAATTAACTCATCGAAACAATGATCGATTTCCAATTCTCAATCAAAATCGACCGCACTTTACCAAACTATTTATTGTTTTGTTTCGCTTTATAATCGGCGATAGCCGCTTTAATTGCATCTTCCGCTAAGATCGAGCAATGTACTTTAACCGGCGGTAATTCAAGTTCTTCAGCAATTTGACTGTTCTTAATCGCGCCCGCTTCTTCGAGTGATTTACCTTTTACCCATTCGGTAATTAATGAACTGGAGGCAATCGCTGAACCGCACCCATAAGTTTTAAATTTTGCGTCTTCAATGATCCCTTCATGGTTTACTTTAATTTGTAACTGCATAACATCGCCGCAAGCCGGTGCACCAACCATTCCGGTTCCAACCGAGTCGTCTTTTTTATCCATTGAGCCGACATTACGCGGATTTTCATAATGTTCAATGACTTTTTCACTATATGCCATTTTTTTGTCCTTTTAATTGATTAAATTAAAAATATTAATGCGCTGACCATTTAATCGAATTTAAGTCAATGCCTTCTTTAAACATATCCCACAGTAGCGAAAGTTCACGTAATTTAGCCACGGCGTTTTTGACCAGATTAATCGTATAATCAATTTCCTCTTCCGTGGTATAGCGACCGACGGTAAAACGAATGGAGCTATGCGCCAACTCGTCGCTTAATCCCAGCGCGCGTAATACATAAGAGGGCTCCAGACTAGCCGAAGTACAAGCCGAGCCCGACGAAACCGCAATGTCACGCAGCGCCATCATGAGCGATTCGCCTTCTACGTAGTTAAAACTAATATTTAAGTTATTGGCGACACGGTGTTCCATTGAGCCGTTCACATGTGTTTCCTCAATATCTTTTAAACCGTTATAAAGACGATCACGGAGTTCTTTTAAACGAGGAATTTCTGTTGCCATTTCTTCTTTAGCGATGCGATAAGCCTCGCCCATGCCGACAATTTGATGTACGGGTAATGTTCCCGAACGCATACCGCGCTCATGCCCCCCGCCGTGAATTATTGCTTCTAAACGAACCCGCGGTTTACGGCAAACATATAATGCTCCAATTCCTTTCGGCCCGTATAATTTATGACTGGACATGGACAATAAATCGACATTTAATTCGGCAAGATTAATCGCGATTTTCCCTACACTTTGCGTCGCATCCACATGAAAAATAATTTTGCGTGTACGGCAAAGTCGGCCGATTTCGGCAATATCCTGAACCACGCCGATTTCATTATTTACATGCATAATTGAAACTAAGATCGTGTCATCCCGCATTGCTGCTTTTAATTCATTCAAATCAATCAGCCCGTCGGATTTAGGCGACAAATAGGTCACTTCAAACCCTTCCCGCTCCAACTGACGGCAAGTATCCAACACCGCTTTATGCTCGGTTTTACAGGTAATAATGTGTTTGCCTTTTGTCTGATAAAAATGAGCGGCGCCTTTAATTGCTAAATTATCTGATTCTGTCGCGCCGGACGTAAATACAATTTCTCGTGAATCGGCACCAATTAAATCGGCGATTTGATTACGGGCAATATCTACCGCCTCTTCCGCCAGCCAGCCAAATTTGTGTGAGCGTGAAGCTGGATTACCGAACGTGCCATCGATCGTTAAATATTCCATCATTTTTTTTGCCACTCTCTCATCCACCGGACAGGTCGCCGCATAATCCAGATAAATCGGTAGTTTCATTTTTACTCCTAAATAATCTTATTTTTAACCGCTCTTTTGCGCAAAATTATTCTTTAATAACGATTAAATCGTTAAAATTCTGATGGGCAGAAAGCCGCCTATTTCTTTCTGCTACAAGCTCGGCAAGTGTTATGTCGTTTAAAAAATCGGCGATGCGGTTACTCAAATTTTCCCATAACGAATGCGTTAAACATTCCGCGCCACCTTGGCAATTTCCCTGCCCTAAGCATTTGGTGACATTAATATTTTCATTTACCGCATCAATTATCATGCCGATTGAAATTTCGTGGCTGGGTAAACCAAGTTTATAACCGCCCCCCGGTCCTCTCACACTTTTCACCAATCCAGCCCGCCGCAATTTAGCAAAGAGCTGCTCCAGATATGAAAGTGAGATATGTTGCCTTTCGGAAATATCCGCAAGGTTAACGGGCCCACAATTTGTGTTCAGCGCAATATCAAGCACTGCCGTTACTGCATATCGTCCTTTTGAAGTAAGTTTCATTTTTTGTTCCTAAATAGACGCTATCAAATTATACTTGACAAAAATAGTCAGCTTTAAATATTATCAGATTTAAGCCTTTTTTCAACTGCACTTAACATCCCTTGCAGAATGTTTAATTCCTGTTTCTCTAATTTTACACGATTATAAAATCGTCTTAATTTTTGCATTACACCTTGGTTTTGAATAAATCCCAATGTCTGATAAAGCTGCTCCGTATGTGTCAGAAAATAGTCCATTTCTTGAGCTGTGGGATAGGTCGGCTCATTTTTTTGCGGTACTTTTGTTTCGCGATAACCCGTATCTAATATGGCTATTCGGAGTTCATACGTTACAATTTGTACCGCCATGGCTAAATTTAATGATGAATATTCGTCATTTGCCGGGATGTTCAAGTGAAAATGACATTTCAATAGTTCTTCATTGGTTAATCCGATGCGTTCCCGCCCAAATACGATTGCCACATTTCCTTGTTTGTACCGAGCAATTTTTTTTCCACATTCTCTTGGCGAAATTAGCGTACTCTGAAGCTGTCTCAATCTCGCACTCGTGCCGATTATAAGGGTGCAATCGGCAATTGCTTCTTCCAGCGAACTAAAAATTTGCGCTTGTCGAACGACATCTTCCGCACCGGCGGCTAATGCAATTGATTGTTCGTCTATGGATTTCGGTGCAACCAGACGCAATTGCGTTAACCCCATTGTTTTCATCGCACGAGCGGCTGAGCCAATATTCCCGCCATGCGATGTTTCCACTAAAATAATATAAGTATTGTACAAAGCTTATGCCATATGCCCGATTTATTCTTGTGGGTATTTTAGCACAAATATCTGATTTGGATAGTCAGGAATGAATAATGAATTAAAATTTTACAGTGGCATTTATTGGACGGTATGGTATAGCATTTAAGCAATTAATTATTCAAATTTAAACTTGTCGAAAATTGACCGTAGTTTGTATAACAAAAAGGGCTGCATAGATACAAAGTGAAAAATAAAGAGAAATAAGGAATTGAGAAAGAAAAGCGGGTAAAACAAAACTCCGCGATTAATTACGCGGGCTGGGCGAGAAGTGAATTGGGTATATAAGATATTGATTTAAAATAACTTTATTTTTGTTAAGTTGTTTTTGGTTACTAAAATTTGCGATTAAAAACGTTTGGGTGCGTTGAGATAAGGTAACAAAAAAGCCTGTAAACGTTAATTTTACAGGCTTTATCTTGTTTTTTCGTTTAGTTTCGTTGAGTTAAAATAGGTCAAATGGTGCCTGGGCGAGACTTGAATTCATCAATTATCATATTGATTTACAATGAATTTAATAAAATAACCTATAAGTAGTGTTACTACCGGTGTTACTAAAAGTTTTTACTAGGCATTTTTAGCTATTCTTTGATGTCAAAATCTGAACGGTAGATATTAAAACAAAACAATGTAAAACTTCTATAAGTGTTTAAAATTTTATAAAAGGTGTTCACTTGTTCACTTTTCAAAGTTTTTCTATAAAAACTCTTTATATATTATATATTTATATTAGTGAATACTTTATTTTTAGTGTTCACTAGGTATTCACTAGTATTCACTTATTAAAAAATAATAGATACCGAATAAAAAATCTCCTCCTATCTTTTAATTGATTAATATTTAATCAGTTGAAAATCTCCCACTCAACGCAACTCAACGTATCTAAACTATTGAATTTTAGGCTATTTACTCCTCTTTTTATATGCTTATAGTGTTGTATTGGCTCATTGTGAGCCGTCTTAATTAAGATGAAGAGGGGGCTTAAATGCTTATTCATAATCAAGTTAGAAATGAAATTGTGGCGCTAATTAAAGCCAACGTTCCGGAAGTCAAAAACGTCTATAACGGACGGGCCTTTTTTACAAACTTAAAACAGCAATTGCCGGCTATTTCTGTGTTCATAGATAACGCGGAGAGTGATTTTAAGGTGGTAGGCGAATCTGAATGGCAAGCCGAACTGAATATTGCGATTTTCTTACCGTTCGGGGAAGGCGAGTCGAAAATCGATGAAATCGCCGAAAAAATCAATAACCTTATCACGTTCACCGGTTATCGCCATATTGAGTTTATAAGAGGCACTGATTATCGCTACGACTATGACGACGATAATTTAGCATGGATGAGCGGTACGCTTTCTTACTTAACAGAATATGGCAGAGCGCCAATTAAATAATTCAGGGGTTAATCATGTTTAAAAAATTAATTGAACTCCGTCAACAAAAGGCGGAAAAAGTGGCGGCAATGCGCGCCATGTTAGACAAAGCAGAACAAGAAAATCGCTCATTAAATGATGCCGAAAACGTTGACTTTGAAAAGTTAAAAGATTTGGTTAAGCAATTGAGTGACGAAATCGCCCGTTATGAATCGGTCGCCGATGAAGAACGCAGCCTTAACGCCAATGCGGTGCCGGTGGAGAATCGTAGTG
>CAURMH010000054.1:0-8484 GCA_963525745.1 uncultured Pasteurellaceae bacterium
TGCTGAACAGGGGATAATTCAACGTATGTCAAGAAAAGGGAATTGCTTAGATAATACAGCAATGGAAAGTTTCTTTGGGCGATTAAAAATGGAATGGTAATTGGTAAACGTGGGCAACATAATCAACGCGGTACGCCGCGCAGCATAGGGATGTATTCAAAAGGGGCGTGCGAGGTTGGGGCGGGGGCTTCGCTGAAATGTAAAATAAACGGTGCGGGCGGGGCGACGGTTTCGTTGCGCCAAAGGGCGCCGATATTAATCAGTCGAATATCCGGCGGAAGAGTCGCCAGCACCGTTTGCAATACGTTAATCGTATTTTTACGGGGGTGGCCGATAACGATGGCGGTGCCTTGTTTGCGGGCGTGTTGTAGCGCGAGGTCGAATTGGCGTTGAATATCGGCGGTTTGGTTGCTGTCGTCGAGGAAGATGTGGCGGGTTAATGCCTTGACGCCTTGTTTTTGCGCGGTTTTCACGGCGACGGAGCGGCCGCTGGTTCGGCTGTCTAAGAAGAATAAATGGTGTTGTTTTAATACGTTCATTAACGCGCTCATCAGTGCTTCGTCGGCGGTGGCGGCGCTGCCCATGTGGTTATTCAGGCCGATGGCGTGAGGTAAAACGGATTTAGCTTCGGCGACGCGTCGGGCGACTTCGTCCGTAGACATGCCTAAATAGAGCCCGCCCGGCTCAATGCGTTGATGGTTGAGCGGTTGCATGGGTAAATGAATCAAAATGTCGCGCTGTTGTGCGTCGGCTTGATGATCGCGCAGGGCGGCGTATGGCGCGGTCGGGATAATGGCAACGGAAATTTCGCGCGGCATGGCGAGCACGGCGGCGTCGTAAGTCGGGTGATAGCCGAGGTCGTCGATCACGATGGCTAATTTCGATTGCGCATAGGAGGCGGCGTTAAAAAATGTGGCGCCAAGTGCGGTCAAAAAAAGGAATAAATAAGCAATCGCTTGTTTTCGTCGGCACGGTTTCATTTAATCCACCCCGCGGGGTTCATCGGCATGCCTTTGCGACTAATACCGAAATATAAGGCCGGGCGGGCGAGATCGCCGGTGTTGCCTATTTGGGCGATGGTTTGTCCTGCGGAAACCAGTTGTTCCGGTTTGACTAAAATCGTTCGATTGAAGCCGTACAGGCTGAGATCGCTGTCGCCGTGTTTAATGATGACCATGTTGCCGTAGCCGTTTAAGTGCCCGGCTAAGATGACGCGGCCGTCGGCGATGGCCTTAACGTTTGTGCCTTCCGCTGCGCCGATAACCATGCCTTTCCAGCGCACTTCCCCCATTTGCACCGTGCCGAAGGCGTGCAACACGGCGCCTTTAACCGGCGCGGCATATTGGCCTTTCGCTACGCCTAAGCCGTTTGCGCTATTGAGGAGTTGACGTTCTTGCGCGGTCGGTTGATAAGGTTTGGCGGTGCGCTGTTCTTCGGCCTTTTGTTTTTGCGATAAGGCTTCCCGTTCTTTTTTCTCCTGTTGTAGCACGGCTTGTTCCGCCCGTTGAATCTCCTGTCGGAGCGCATTTTCGTTAGTTTTCAGCCTTTCGAGGCGTTTTTCGTCCTGCGTTAAGTGCTGATTTAACGTGTTTAATGTCGTCTGATGGGCTTTTTGCGCTTTTTGCAGTTCTTGCTGTTGTTTTTTTTGCGCGGATAATTGTGTTTTTTGCGTTTTTTGTTGTTCCAGCATGGCTTGTTTTTGTTGTTTTAATTGCGCTTCGGTGGCTTGTAAGCGGTTGATTAATTCAATTCGTGTTTGATTAAGATGTTGATAGTAAAATTTCATCCGCTCCGCTTTTTGCGGGTCGACGGCCGCTAAACGTTTCAGCATGGAAGGATTAATACCGGCGCGGTAAATCGCGTCCATTTGCGCGGCAAGTTGAGTTTTTTGTTCCTGTACCTGTTTTTCTAGCAAGTTTATTTGTTGATCCGACTGACGCAGTTGTTGACGAATGTCATTGAGGCCGATTTCGGTTTCGCGCAAAGCGTTGCTCATTTCGTTAATTTTATTTTCTTGATTTTTTAACGTGGTTTGTAGTTTGGCTTTTTCCCGCTTTTGCACTTCAACTTTAGATTGTTGTTGTTTGATTTGTTGTTGAATTTGATTGAGTTCGCTGCTGGTCGCAGAAAAAGAAAACGCCCACAGGCCGCATAAAAGTGCGGTCAAGACGGCTCGCGTTTTCCTAAACTTAAATTGATTCAGCATAGAGCTTCCTTTTGGTATTTCGGCGCATACTATCATATTTTAAGCAACCCTAAAATTTTCATTTTTTGCGTGAGATCAGGAAAATACGCTTTAATGCTTTTAACAATAACGATTTTTTGTTATAAAGCAGGCGTTGATTTTTGTTAATTTTGAGGAGGTTCATATGGAATTAGTTTTTATTCGTCATGGTTTTAGTGAATGGAACGCAAAAAATTTATTTACTGGCTGGCGCGACGTAAATTTAACCGAGCGCGGCATTGAAGAAGCCAAAGCGGCCGGCAAAAAATTATTGGAAGCCGGTTTTGAGTTCGATATTGCGTTCACATCGGTGTTAACGCGAGCGATTAAAACCTGTAACATCGTGTTGGAAGAATCCCGTCAATTATGGATTCCACAAATTAAAAACTGGCGTTTGAACGAACGTCACTACGGTGAATTGCAAGGCTTGGACAAAAAAGCCACCGCCGAAAAATACGGTGAAGAGCAAGTGCATATTTGGCGTCGTTCTTATGATACGCTGCCGCCGTTATTGGATCCGAAAGATCCGAATTCCGCGCACAATGACCGTCGTTATGCCCATTTGCCGGACGATGTTATTCCGGACGGCGAAAACTTAAAAGTGACTTTAGCGCGCGTGCTGCCGTTCTGGGAAGACCAAATCGCGCCGGCATTGTTAAGCGGTCAGCGTGTTTTGGTTGTTGCGCACGGTAACTCCTTACGCGCACTCGCTAAACATATTGAAGGCATTTCCGACGAAGATATTATGGGCTTGGAAATCCCGACCGGTCAGCCGTTGGTTTATAAATTAGACGATAATTTGAAAGTGGTTGAAAAATCTTATTTGTAAGAGGGCCGTTTATAAATCGCCGTTAATCGCATCGGATTCGCATTAAAATAGCGTGCTAAACGGTTAGAACTGGGAAATTGGTGAAATGTCTTGTTATACTTTCCACGTTTTGTTTTGACAGAGGAAAAAAATTATGCAAAAAACTTTAAAATTGACTGCGTTGGCTACAATTTCCGTTTTCATTTTAGCGGGTTGTGCGCACAAAATAGATCCGCAAGAACACGCCAACATGCAGTTGGAACAACAAGCGGTGCTTGGCGTAAATTGGATGCAAGATTCCGGCGAATATCAAGCCTTGGCTTACCAAGCCTACAATGCGGCAAAAACGGCATTTGATCACGCAAAAGTGGCGAAAAGTAAGAAAAAAGCCGTTGTAGTTGATTTGGATGAAACCATGTTGGACAATAGTCCTTATGCAGGTTGGCAAATTAAAAATAATAAACCGTTTGACGGCCAGGATTGGACCCGTTGGGTGGATGCCCGCCAATCCCGGGCCGTACCGGGCGCGGTGGAATTCAACAATTATGTGAATTCTCACAAAGGTAAAATGTTCTATGTGACTAACCGCAAAGACAGCACCGAAAAAGCGGGAACAATCGACGATATGAAACGCTTAGGTTTTAACGGCGTAGATGAATCGGCGCTTTACTTGAAAAAAGACAAATCAGCCAAAGCTGCACGTTTTGCTGAAATCGAACAACAAGGCTATGAAATCGTGCTTTATGTTGGCGATAACCTAGACGATTTTGGCGATGCGGTATACGGTAAATTAAATGCGGAGCGTCGTGATTTTGCAGCGAAAAACCAAGCGAAATTCGGTAAAACCTATATCGTGTTACCGAATGCGAACTACGGCGGCTGGGAAGGCGGTTTGCAAAAAGATTACTTCAAAGGCGACACCCAAAGCAAAATTAAAGCACGTCTAGATGCGATTCAGGCTTGGGACGGTAAATAAGTTTTGCTTGCTTAAAACATAAAATAAATCGATTAAAGTTAAGGGCCAAACGCCGCATTTTGTGATGCTTGGCTCTTTTAATTATTTCATGCCGGGCAAATTCACTGCGCCTTCATAACCCAGTTGCCGCCAGGCCTCATAAACTGCCACGGCGACGGAATTGGATAAATTCATGCTACGGCTATTAGCTATCATTGGAATGCGGATTTTTTGTGCCATCGGTAGCGTATCTAAAATTGCCGCCGGAATGCCGCGGGTTTCGGGACCGAACATTAAATAGTCACCTGACGCGAATTTCACTTCGCTGTGTGCCGGGCCGCCTTTGGTGGTGAGGGCGAAGAGGCGCTTCGGCTGTTCGTTTTGCAAAAAGGCATCGAAGGTTTTGTGTTTTTTGATTTCGGCGAATTCGTGGTAATCCAAGCCGGAGCGACGCAAGCGTTTATCATCCCAAGTGAAGCCGAGCGGTTCGATTAAATGTAAACGAAAGCCGGTATTGGCGCAAAGGCGGATAATATTGCCGGTATTTTGCGGAATTTCCGGCTCATATAAAACGATGTCTAGCATAATTTTCCTTCATTTTGATATAAACGATAACTCACCTGGCCTGTGGTTTTTTCTTTTAATAAGACCCAATTTTCAGGCGTGGTGAACGCTTTGTCGCGTTCTGTTTCTACGTAAATCAGCGCATTAGGGCGCAACCAGTTATTTTGCGAAAGCAGCATAATCGCTTGTTCCGCCAGGCCGAAATGAAACGGCGGATCGAGAAAGACCAGATCAAAGTGCGGTTGATTTTGCGCTTGTTTTAAAAAATCCAGGCTGTTTTGATTAAGCACTTCCGCTTGTTCCGGCAGGCATTTCAGCGTTTGCAAATTTTTCTTCAGTTGATTGGCAACGGCTTTATCCGACTCCAAAAAAGTGACTTTTTTGGCTTGGCGCGAAAGGGCTTCAAAACCGAGCGAGCCGCTGCCGGCAAAACCGTCTAAACATTCGGCTTGGTAAATATAAGGCACCAGCCAGTTGAACAACGTTTCTTTGACACGATCGCCTGTCGGGCGCAATCCTTCGCTATTGAGCACCGGCAATTTTCGCCCGCGCCAAAGACCGGCGATAATGCGTACTTCGCCTTTGCTTTTAGTTGAAATGGGTGTTTTTTTCATTAATACCGGCCATGCTCTGCGTAAGGGATATGGTCTATTTCACGCACACGCTCATGTGGTACGCAGATGAATTTTTTAAATTCACCTCCCCTACGGATAAAAAATTGTGCTTAGTTTAGACGATTTTTTGTTAAAATGAACGCCATTTTTTATCGGGATATATTCTAGAGAAGAACTTATGGCGGAAGAAAAGAAAAAAGGCGGATTTTGGGCGTCGTTATTTGGGCATGATAAAAAACAGGAAGCGCGAATTGAGGCGCCGGAAAGTGCGGTCGATTCGGGATCTGTTTCGCCTCCTGCGTCTACCGAAGCGGCTTTGCGCGACGAATCAAAAACAGCCGAGATTTCGACCGCACTTGATGGCGTTGAAGAGGTGATTACGCCTGAAAATGCAGCAAAAAATCCGTCTGTGGATGAGGCGGAGATTGAAGCGGAAATCGTTGACGACATCAAACAAGAATTTCAAGGCGTCGCGGAAACGCAGGAAAAACTGAGCGAAGGCGGTTTTTTTGATCGTTTGGTAAAAGGTTTGCTGAAAACCAAGCAAAACATCGGCGACGGTTTTCGTCATTTTTTCTTAGGTAAAAAAATTGACGATGAATTGTTTGAAGAATTAGAAGAGCAGCTCTTAATTGCCGATATCGGCGTGCCGACGACAACGAAAATTATCAAAAATCTGACCGCACATGCCGATCGTAAACAGCTGCAAGAGGCGGCGCTTTTATATCGGCAATTAAAAGTGGAAATGGCGGCGATTCTTGAACCTGTGGCACAACCGTTGGTGATTGATACGACGAAAAAGCCTTATGTGATTTTAATGGTCGGCGTCAACGGCGTGGGCAAAACCACCACTATCGGTAAACTGGCGCGTAAATTCCAAGCAGAAGGTAAATCCGTGATGTTGGCGGCCGGCGATACTTTCCGTGCGGCGGCGGTGGAGCAGCTTCAAGTGTGGGGCGAGCGTAACCATATTGCGGTTGTCGCGCAAAGTACAGGCGCCGATTCGGCATCGGTGATTTTTGATGCGATGCAATCGGCGGCGGCACGTAATATTGATATTTTGATTGCGGATACTGCCGGTCGTTTACAAAATAAAAATAATTTGATGGATGAGCTGAAAAAAATTGTTCGCGTGATGAAAAAATACGATGGAACGGCGCCGCATGAAATTATGTTGACGCTCGATGCCGGAACCGGCCAAAACGCCATTAGCCAAGCGAAATTGTTTAATGAAGCTGTGGGGGTGACCGGTATTTCTCTAACGAAATTAGACGGTACGGCAAAAGGCGGGGTCATTTTTGCGATTGCCGATCAATTAAATTTGCCGATTCGCTATATCGGCGTGGGCGAGAAAATTGAAGATTTGCGTGAATTTAATGCGAATGAATTTATTGATGCGCTTTTTTCTCACGAAAATGATGCTTAAATAAAAGGACAAATGCGTGATTCGATTTTCTAATGTTTCCAAAGCTTATCATGGCGCGATTCAACCGGCCTTACAAGGGCTGAATTTTCATCTTCCCGTGGGCAGTATGACTTATTTGGTCGGGCATTCCGGCGCGGGGAAAAGCACCTTATTAAAGCTCATTATGGGGATGGAAAAGGTCAATGCCGGGCAAATTTGGTTTAACAGGCACGAGATTACCCGTTTGTCTAAGTATGAAATTCCTTTTCTGCGCCGTCGGATTGGCATGGTTCATCAGGACTATCGATTATTAACCGATCGGACAGCGATTGAAAATGTGGCGCTTCCGCTGATTATCGCCGGAATGAATCCGAAAGAGGCGCATACGCGCGCGTTGGTCGCTTTAGATCGTGTCGGTTTACGGAATAAAGCGAATTATTTGCCGCCGCAAATTTCAGGCGGCGAGCAACAGCGCGTCGATATTGCTCGCGCAATCGTTCATAAGCCGCAATTGTTATTGGCGGACGAACCGACCGGAAATTTGGATAACGAATTGTCGTTAGAGATTTTTAGCCTGTTTGATGAATTTAACCGCTTAGGCATGACGGTTTTGATTGCGACCCACGATATTAATTTAATTCAACAAAAACCAAAACCTTGCCTTGTCTTGGAACAAGGCTATTTACGCTATTAGGACAAGCTATGAGCAGACGTGTCAATGCCTCATTTACTACACAAATATTTTATACTCTGCGTTTGGTGTGGAGCGATTTGATCATGCGCAAATGGGGAACATTATTGACGATCATGGTCATTGCCGTGTCGTTGACGATTCCGACGGTCAGCTATCTGTTATGGAAAAATTTGCACTTAGCGACAACCCAATTTTATCCGGAGAGCGAGTTAACGGTTTATCTTCATCAAAATTTAAATGAGGACGAAGCCAATCTTGTGGTAGAAAAAATTCGTCAGCAAGCGGGCGTTGAGTCGTTAAATTATATTTCGCGGCAAGAAAGCCTGAATGAATTTAAACGCTGGTCGGGATTTGGCGAACAACTTGATATTTTAGACGATAATCCGTTGCCGGCCGTGGTGATGATAAAAACGACAAAAGCGTTTAGTGAATCCGAAAAACGGCAGGAATTACGCTCGGATTTAAATAAAATAAAAGGCGTACAAGAAGTTCGGTTGGATAACGATTGGATGGAAAAATTGACCGCACTTTCGTGGTTAACGGCGCATGTAGCGATTTTCTGTACGGTGCTGATGGCGATCGCGGTATTCTTGGTCATCGGCAACAGCATTCGTTCTGATGTTTATAGTCAGCGCGCGGGGATTGATGTGATGAAATTGCTCGGTGCGACGGATCATTTTATTCTCCGCCCCTTTCTTTATACGGGGATGATCTATGCCGTACTGGGCGGATTTGTCGCTGCTGTCTTAAGTAGCTTTATTGTGAGTTATTTCACATCGGCGGTAAAATATGTCACGGATATTTTTGCAGTCAGTTTTGAGTTAAACGGCTTAAGCATAGGGGAATTCATTTTTTTATTGGTAATTTGTTTAATCATGGGGTATGTCGGTGCCTGGATTGCGGCGACGCGGCATATTGCTGTGCAGGATAAGAAGATTTAGTTTCTTAAGGCGGCAAAGTGCGGTCAAAATTGATGAAGAATTACTGAGTTGTCAGTTGTAATCAAAATAGCGTGTAGAAATAATGCTTGCAAAATATGCAAGAGTTCTATAGAATCCTCCTACCCTCGCTTTGAGGGGCGTTTAATGTAATCATTTATTAAACGGGTATTGCGATAGACAATACTAACAATGTTTCCGATTTGGAGACTATAACAGGTTGCTTTCACCTCCTTTTCTTGTTGTTTTGATGTAAGAATTGTGATGGTGTTAGTTTTTTTA
>CAURMH010000055.1:0-8309 GCA_963525745.1 uncultured Pasteurellaceae bacterium
GTTCAGTCGGTAGAACGGTGGACTGTTAATCCACATGTCGCAGGTTCGAGTCCCGCAGGAGGAGCCAAATTCAAAAAAACCGCTAAAGAAATTTAGCGGTTTTTTACTTTTTCACAGAGTAAATTTTCACACAAAAGTAATAAACTATTACTTATCACTTTTTATAATAACGGCTTTTTCTTTTATGTGATTTTTTCTTCTAAAAATTCCGGAACCTACATATTGAAATAATAGTAATTATCGTGTTAAATCACTACAAAATGTAAGGCTAACAGGATATTTTATGTGTCAGTTATTAGGAATGAATTGTAATACGCCAACGGATATAGTGTTCTCTTTTGAGGGGTTTCGCCGCCGCGCAGGTCTGACGGATTGTCATTCGGACGGTTTCGGGATAGCCTTTTTTGAAGGACGCGGCGTTAGGGTATTTCGCGATAACCGCGCGGCGGCCGATTCGCCGATAGCGGATTGTGTAAAACAATATAAAATTAAATCCTATAATGTGATTGCACACATCCGAAAAGCGACTCAGGGCGAAGTAAACATTGAAAACACGCATCCGTTTATTCGTGAAATTTGGGGAGAAAATTGGGTTTTTGCTCATAACGGAAATTTAAAAGATTTACCCGATATGTCGGACAATTTTTGCCAGCCTATCGGTTCAACAGATTCTGAAGCGGCATTCTGTTACATGGCCGAGCATTTAAAAAATCGCTTCAGTCGCAAACCGACAGAAATGCAGATTTTTGAAGAAATTCAGGCGGTAACAAAACGTTTATCGCAACACGGCACGTTTAATTTTATTTTGTCTAACGGCGAATGGATGATTGCGCACTGCTCGACAAATTTACACTATCTGATGCGCAAGGCGCCTTTCGGGAGAGCCCAACGGATCGATGATGACGGCGTGATTGATTTTAGTGATTACGCCAAGGAAGGGGATAAAATAACGATTATTACCACTTTCCCATTAACGAAAAACGAGCCTTGGATTAAAATGGAAAGCGGTGGCTTTGTATTTTTTAAAGACGGTGAAAAATTAGCCGAAATCGCCGGTGTCGCAAAAGAAACGATTGATGACGGCACTTTAGGATTGAGAAGGGCTGCTTAGTGCTATTCGGTTTTTGAATCATTTTGCATAAAAAACGTGATTGATAAATATATCAATCACGTTTTTTTATTTCGATAGCGAATTTAAAAACCCGATTTGACCGTTTTCTTTCGCTACGAGGATTGAGGCATAATTTATTTTCCAATCGCCGAGAACGATGCGTTGATAATCGGCATATTGATGAATTCCTTCAAGATGGGTATGACCATGAATCAGTCGCTTTACATTAAATTGATGACAAATTTGCGTTGTGAACGCGAGATTGACGTCCATCACCCGGATATTTTTGCTTTTTTTAGATTGATTACTTTGTGCCCGAATTTTTTCTGCGATTTTTAACCGCACTTTTAAAGGTAATTTTAAAAATAGCCACTGTCGCCATTTTTGATGTACTTTTTGACGAAATTGTTGATATTTAACATCATCCGTACAAAGCGTATCACCATGACAAAGTAATGTCGGTGTACCGTATAAATCAATCTTTTGATAATCCGCAAGGAGCTTAATGCCAGTTTCTTGGGCAAACCGTTTGCCGATTAAAAAATCACGATTGCCTCGGATTAAATAGCAATCAATTTCACGCTGCATAAGCGCTTGAAGCAATGTTTTGACCTGCTGGATTAATGCCGAATCTTCATCATCACCGATCCAGAAATCAAATAAGTCACCTAAAATATACAGTTTTTCTGCATGTATTGCGTGATTTTGTATAAAGTCGGTAAAAAGTGCGGTCAATTCCGGGCGAGTTTCGCTGAGATGAAGATCGGAAATAAAATAAGTGAGTCGCATTGGGGGGCCCTTGAATTTTTTCGCTAGGGTAGCACAAATTAATTGCGTATTTGATATACTTTAGCAAATTTTTAACTAGGCAAAAATTATGTTGAAATTATTAAGAATTGTTGTGGTTGTTATTTGCTGTATTCTGATTTGTACGCTGGGATCAATTTATTCGTTTATCCGCTTTAAAAATCCCAGCAATGTCGGTGTAATGGCGCGTTGGTTCGGGCGTTTATATCCATTGTTCGGTCTGCAGGTGGAGCACCGCTTCCCGACAAATACGAATATTGGACGTTGTGTTTATATCGGTAACCATCAAAATAATTATGACATGATCACGATTTCTTACATGGTTTTACCGCGCACGGTCAGTGTGGGTAAGAAGAGTTTAATTTGGGTGCCTTTTTTCGGCATTTTGTATTGGGTTACCGGTAATATTTTGCTTGATCGTGATAATCGTACTAAAGCACATAGCACGATGACCGAACTGGCGAATCGGATTAATCGGGATAATTTGTCGGTTTGGATGTTTCCCGAAGGGACGCGAAGCCGAGGGCGCGGTCTGTTGCCGTTTAAAACGGGCGCATTTCATGCGGCGATTGCGGCAGGGGTGCCGATTGTACCGGTGGTTTGTTCTACCACAGAAGGGAAAATTGATCTGAATCGTTGGAATAATGGCAAAGTGATTTGTGAAATGATGGAGCCGATTGATACTTCGGTGTATCACAAAGATAGCGTGCGAGAATTGGCGCAATATTGCCATGATTTGATGGAAAAACGCATTGCGGCGCTTGATGCCGAAATTGCCGCTGATGCCGGGATGAAGTAACACAATGGTTAAGTTGTCCCGCCGTCAATTATTAAAAACAAGCGCGATTTCGACCGCACTTGTCGCCTTTCCTCCTTCTTTATTTGCTGCCGGCAGGGAAAAATTATTTATTCCGCCGCTGATGGAAGCGCGACGCGGACGGCCGCTAATTCTTACCATGGGGGAAGTAACCTATCCTTTAGACGGCGAGCATTATGTCGATGTATGGGGATTTAATGGTCGCTATTTAGGGCCGACAATTAAAATTAGAAAAGGTGATTTTGCTAAGCTGAACTATTCAAATAATCTTCCGCAGCCGGCAGCCATTTCAATCCAGGGCTTGCAGGCTTCGGGCGAGTTTTTCGGGAATGCCGGACGTGTATTAAAAACGGGCGAAACATGGGCGCCGATTATTTCCATCAATCAATCGGCATCGACTTGTTGGTACCGTGCGTCGACGCCGACCAATTCCGCCTATCAAACTTACCGCGGCCTTGCCGGATTATGGATTATTGAAGATGAAGAAACATCTCGCTTAACATTGCCGCATAAATATGGAATAGACGATATTCCGTTGATTTTACAGGATATGACCTTTAATAATGCGGGGATACAATTATTTAAGCCCGATCAACCGTACTTTATGGGAACGCATCTTCTGATAAACGGCCAAGTTGCGCCCTATTTAGAGGTTTCGCGCGGTTGGGTTCGGGTACGTTTGCTGAACGGATCATTGTCGCGTAGCTATGAATTGCGTTTTGATGATGAGCGTGATTTGTATATCATTGCGCAAGATTTGGGGTTTTTATCGCAACCCATCGTGACAAAAGCCTTTTCATTAAGTCCGGGAGAGCGTATAGAGTTTCTGGTTGATTTGAGCGAGGGCGAAACCGTTTCATTAATTGCCGGGCATAAACAAGGCGTTTGGGATAAAATCCAAAAGGTATTCGGTCTGAATGAGGCGTTGGCGGATAATCGTGTGCTCGAATTTCGTTTACAGGGCGATTTATCGGTTTTTACGCAACAACCTTCTCTTCAGTTCAATACCGATGCGGCGGACATCATTCATCGTGAGATCGTTGCCGAACGGGTTTTTAATCTAGATACGGAAAACGGGTTAATTAATGGAAAACGTTTTAATCCTCAGCAAATTGATATAACGGCGAAGTTAGGCGCTGTGGAACGTTGGCGGATAAGCGCTAATGCGCCTGTCGGTTTTTTTATACAAGGGGCAAAATTTGTGATTGAAAGCCTGGATGATGAGCCTGTGCCTGAGGCTCGGTATGTTTGGAGGGATACGTTCCGGATTAACCGTGCAGGACAGATTTTAGTAAAATTTGATCAACCGTCATCAAATCAATATCCCTTTATTTTCGGTTCATCGCATTTAATTCTTGCCGATATGGGGTGTATCGGTACGATAGTTGTGCAATAGCGTGCATTAAAGTGCGGTCAAAATCAAGCGAGTTTTATTTAACCTACTCTTAGAGGAAATTATGATGAAAAAAACATTAGCGTTATTTTTAACAACCACTTTATTGTCTACAGCGGCGTTAGCGACAAATGCGAAAAAAGTTGCTAATCCTTCGACTCCACGCTTATATCTTAGCGTTATCGATGTCTCGGCGAGTAAACCGGTGGATTTGCAAAAAACGGAAATTTCGCGTTCCGCTAAACAGCAATTATGCTGGTCGGCAACCGGAGGAATTTTCCCTACCCCATCCGAAGTAACGGAAGTTTTCACGTCGCCAAAACCGACAACATTCCAAGCCGGCGACAGTTTCTCTATGTCATCGGCAGATAAAAAAGTTCATACAATAACCAGTAAGAAAACCCCAAGCAACGATAATAAAGTGGTGAGCGGGTGCTGGCAATTTGATAAAACGGATCCGACCGGTCAATACAGTCTTTCTGTGAAAATCGGTAATATTCAATATGGCCAGCTTAATTTTAAAGTGACTGAATAATTATTCATCTCATAATAAAAGCGGCGTTGATTAACGCCGCTTTTGTTTCGATTAACTCATTATTTACTTTACAATTTTCTCTTATGCTTTCGGGCCGGCAGCAATAAGTGCTTTTCCTTCCGCATTTGTCGCATATTTTTCAAAGTTTTTCACAAAGCGATTTGCCAAATCTTCGGCTTTTGCTTGCCATTGTGCTTTGTCCGAGTAAGTGTCACGCGGATCTAAAATCGCCGTATCAACCCCCGGCAAGGCTTTAGGAATCGCTAAATTAAAGATCGGTAATTGGCTCATTTCCGCTTTTTCGATTGAACCGTCTAAAATGGCGTCAATGATTCCCCGTGTATCTTTGATTGAAATACGTTTGCCCGTGCCGTTCCAGCCGGTATTGACTAAATAAGCCTCTGCGCCGGATTCTTTCATTCGTTTTACCAACACTTCCGCATATTGCGTCGGATGAAGCGATAGGAATGCTGCGCCAAAGCAGGCGGAGAATGTCGGTGTCGGTTCTGTGATGCCGCGCTCGGTACCCGCCAGTTTGGCCGTAAAGCCTGACAGGAAGTAATATTTCGTTTGTTCCGGGGTAAGCTTTGAAACCGGCGGTAACACACCAAATGCATCGGCGGTTAGAAAAATCACTTTGGTTGCAGGCCCGGCTTTAGAAACCGGTGTGACGATGTTTTTAATATGATAAATCGGATAAGAAACACGCGTATTTTCCGTTTTGGACGCATCGTCAAAATCAACGGAACCGTCAGCACGAACAACAACGTTTTCTAACAAGGCATCACGACGGATGGCGTGGTAGATGTCGGGTTCATTTTCTTCCGATAATTTAATGGTTTTGGCGTAGCAGCCGCCCTCAAAGTTAAAGACGCCTTGATCATCCCAGCCATGCTCATCGTCGCCGATAAGTTGGCGCTTAGGATCGGTGGAAAGTGTGGTTTTTCCGGTACCGGACAAACCGAAGAAGATCGCGGTGTCGCCGTCTTTGCCGACATTAGCGGAACAGTGCATGGAGGCAATTCCTTTCAGCGGAAGGAAGTAGTTCATCATCGAGAACATTCCTTTTTTCATTTCGCCGCCGTACCACGTGCCGCCGATTAATTGAATACCTTCGGTAATATTGAACGCGACAAAGTTTTCGGAATTTAAACCTTGCGCCTGCCAGCTCGGATTAGTAACTTTGGAGCCGTTCATCACGACGAAATCCGGCTTAAAGTTTACTAATTCTGCGTCAGAAGGACGAACAAACATATTTTTGACGAAATGTGCCTGCCACGCCACTTCGGTCACAACTCGCACGGCTAAGCGTGTGTCCGGGTTGGCACCGCAAAAAGCATCGACAACGAACAAGCGCTTGTTGGAAAGTTGATTGGTTACTAAATCCTTTAAACTTTTCCATGTAGCTTGATTCATCGGTTTATTGTCATTTTTGGCCGCGTCGGATGTCCACCAAACCGTATCTTTGGTTTTTTCGTCAAGGACAATATATTTGTCTTTTGGTGAACGGCCAGTGAAAATACCAGTATCCACCGCAACAGCGCCGGATGTGGTGACAATACCTTTTTCATAGCCTTCCAGCCCCGCTTTGGTTTCTTCTTCAAATAGAAGCTCATAGCTTGGGTTATACACAACCTCTTTAACATTTTTAATGCCGAGATCTTCAAGTTCGTGAACAATTTTGCTTAAGTTAGCCATACATAACCTCATAGTTAAACAGTTAGTCCTATAATCCACTCACATTATAAAAAAACTTTTCAGAAAAAGATGTGATTCAGTTCACAGTTTTAACATTCTATCCCGTTGAGAAACGGGACATTAAGAGAGGAAAAATGGAGTTTGCCGAGAATAATGGGCATTTGGCGGGCGACGTTTCCTGCGTTTAAACGGTCATAAAGCGCCGGGATTTAAAAACATTGGCTTTTATGACCGCACTTTAAGGATTAACGTTTCGCCTTTTTGATAAATTTCATCAAACGTTTGCGTTTACGTAATTGGCTTGGTGTCAATTTATTTTTACGGCCGGCAAACGGATTTGAACCTTCCTGGAAAATCAACCGAATCGGGGAGCCTATGATCTTTAAACTTCTACGATAATAGTTTGATAAATAGCGCTTGTAGGCGTCCGGTAGTTTTTCCATTTGATTGCCATGTATCACGATAATCGGCGGATTGTAACCGCCGGGATGAGCATATTTCAATTTAATACGACGACCGCCGATCATCGGCGGTTGATGCTCGTCTGTCGCCATTTGCAGAATACGGGTCAGCAACGAAGTGGTCATTTTTTGCGTGGCGCAAGCATAAGCCTCTTTGATGGAGTCAAAGAGATTTCCTACGCCGCTGCCATGCAGGGCGGAAATAAAATGGACACGGGCAAAGTCAATGAAATCCAAACGACGATCAAGCTCTGATTTTACGCGATCTTTCACTTCTTGATCTAAACCGTCCCATTTATTTACCACGATAACTAGCGAACGACCGGCATTTAAAATAAAACCGAGCAAAGACAAATCCTGATCGGAAATATTTTCACGCGCATCAATGGTCAGTAACACGACATTGGCATCTTGAATTGCCTGTAAAGTTTTGATGACAGAGAATTTTTCTACGGCGAGATGCACTTTTCCGCGTTTGCGTACGCCTGCGGTATCGATCAGCGTGTATTGCTGACCGTCGCGCTCCATCGGGATATAAATGCTGTCACGTGTTGTGCCCGGCATGTCGAAAACGACAACACGCTCCTCGCCGAGAATCCGATTGGTTAAAGTCGATTTCCCGACATTCGGGCGTCCGACAATGGCAATTTTAATGGTTTTATCCAGTGCTTCTTCATTTTCGCTTTCAAGATTTTCTTCAAGAGCCTCATCAAGTAGTGCCGTATCTTCTTCCGAATTGAAGTCAAATCCCTCTTCCCATTCGTCCTGCTCTTCGTTTTCAGCCTCAAAAGTGCGGTCATTTTTTTCGTTGTTTTGCGTTATCGCTTCGGCTAACGGCGTCAGAACGCGCGTCATTAGCTGGGTTATACCGCGCCCTTGTAACGCTGCAATTTGTTCAATATCCCCTAAGCCTAACTGATAAAATTCCGCGCAGTGCGAATCGGCATCAATTCCATCCGTTTTATTGGCGACGACGACCGTCGCCTTATTGGTTCGTTGGCGTAAATAATGGGCGATACCGGCATCGGCAGCCGTCAAGCCGGCACGGGCATCCACTAAAAACAAAACGACATCGGCCTCTTCAATAGCAAGTAACGATTGTTCGGCCATTTTTTTTTCCACGCCTTCTTCTGTTCCGTCAATACCGCCGGTGTCAATAACGATAAAATCATAGCCGGAAATCGTTGCATGGCCGTATTTGCGATCTCGCGTTAGGCCGGGAAAGTCGGCGACCAGCGCGTCACGGGTGCGGGTTAAGCGATTGAATAACGTCGATTTACCGACATTCGGGCGGCCGACTAAGGCGATGACAGGTGTCGTCATAAAATATCTCTGTGCTAATTAGATGAATAAATTTTGTCGATTATAGCGAATGTTCCTAAATTGGTAAAATTCGCGCATAAAAAAAGCACCCTTCGGCGCTCGTTGAATAAAAATTGGCGGAATGGACGGGACTCGAACCCGCGACCCCCTGCGTGACAGGCAGG
>CAURMH010000056.1:0-8243 GCA_963525745.1 uncultured Pasteurellaceae bacterium
CGCGACCCCGACCTTGGCAAGGTCGTGCTCTACCAACTGAGCTATTCCCGCATTTGACTGTTGACCTAACAACGACGCGTATTCTACGGATTTCCGACCTACTGTCAAACGGAAATTTCAGAATGTGCGTCGATTGACTAAAAATAATTCAATACGAAAAGACATTTCCGCTTATGAGCCGGTTTCGTTGCCGGCAAACCTCCGACAAATCGACCGCACTTTGCTATAATGTCGTCAGTTTAAATTCACTGATTGAGAATAAAAATGCACCAATTATTTGCAACGACATCTCGTGGCTTTGAAGAATTATTAAAAATCGAACTGACCGAGCTCGGCGCTGAAGCCTGCCGCTCGGCACAAGGCGGCGTTCATTTTCAAGCAGAAGACGAAGCGCTTTATCAATGTTTACTTTGGTCGAGATTAAGTTCGCGTATCTTATTACCTATTACAACGACTAAAATTTATAGTGATTTAGATTTATATTCCGCCATTGTAAGCGTCGATTGGCTGAGTTTATTTGATGAAACATCCACTTTTTTTGTAGATTTTAATGGCACGAATCAAGATATTCGCCATTCTCAGTTCGGGGCAATGCGGGTGAAAGACGGTATTGTCGATTATTTTGCGCG
This sequence comes from uncultured Pasteurellaceae bacterium, assembly GCA_963525745.1. Taxonomy (GTDB): domain Bacteria; phylum Pseudomonadota; class Gammaproteobacteria; order Enterobacterales; family Pasteurellaceae; genus CAURMH01. The sequence continues at coordinate 630 of CAURMH010000056.1, forward strand.
AAAAGGAAAAACGCGCCCAAAGGTGGATAAAGTCAATCCTGATGTCAGAATTCACGCTTATTTAAATCGGGAAAATGTGGTTCTATCCCTTGATTTAAGCGGTGAAGCGCTGCATTTACGCGGCTACCGTGAAGCAAGCGGCCAAGCGCCGTTGCGGGAAACGTTAGCCGCGGCAATTATATTACGTTCAAATTGGCAGAAGGGAACCCCGCTTGTTGATCCGATGTGTGGTTCGGGAACGCTACTCATTGAAGCGGCACAAATGGAAGCCAAAATCGCTCCGCGTTTATTGCGTTCCGATTGGGGATTTAATCATTGGAAAGGGCACAATTCGACAGCCTGGGAAAAAATTAAGCATGTGGCGCTAAGCTGTGCCCAAAATAGCAGGCAAATCGTCTCTAAACACTTTTATGGTTTCGATCTTGACGGTAATGTGCTTGAAAAAGCAAGAAAAAATGCCGAACGTGCCGGCGTGGCGCATTTGATTGAATTTAAGCAAAAGGACGTTGCCGAATTGCAAAATCCTTGCCCGACTGAAATCGGCACTGTCGTTTGTAATCCGCCTTATGGTGGACGCCTGGGCGCAACACCGGCGTTAGTTGCACTTTATTCGATATTTGGTCAGCGTCTGAAAATACACTTCGCCGGTTGGAACGCCTCAATTTTTAGCGGTGAACCAACGTTATTGGATTGTTTACGTTTACGTAGTCATCGCCAATTTAAAGCCAAAAACGGGCCGCTTGATTGTATCCAAAAGAATTATCAAATCGCCCCAAAAACATCGCAAAGTGCGGTCGAAAATCGGGAAGTTTCCGATAAATCAATGAGCGTCGCGGTGGATTTTGCTAACCGATTACAAAAAAATCTGAAAAAATTTGAAAAATGGGCGGCTCAGCAGAATTTGAATGCATATCGTTTATATGATGCCGATTTGCCGGAATATAATTTAGCGATTGATCGTTATGCGGATTATATTGTGGTACAGGAATATGCCGCGCCAAAAAATATTGACGAACGCAAAGCGCGTCAACGTTTATTGGATGCAGTACAAGCCACTTTAACGGTAACGGGGGTTGAAACAAACAAGTTGATTTTGAAGGTTCGTCAGAAACAAAAAGGATCTAATCAATATGAAAAATTAGCAAATAAAGGAGAATATTTTTATATTCATGAATATGGTGCTAATTTGTGGGTAAATCTGACGGACTATTTAGATACGGGGCTATTTTTGGATCATCGTTTGACACGTAAGCTGGTTGGTGAAATGGCTGCGGATAAGGATTTTTTAAATCTTTTCGCTTATACGGGCTCAGCAACGGTTTATGCGGCACTAGGCGGGGCAAAATCAACAACGACCGTAGATATGTCTAACACCTATTTGAATTGGGCCGAACAGAATTTAATTTTGAATGATATTGACGGCAAACAGCATAAGCTGATTCAGGCGGACTGCCTACAATGGTTAGAAAAATGTCGGCAGGAATTTGATTTGATTTTTGTCGATCCGCCAACGTTTTCAAATTCAAAGCGAATGGAAAATAGCTGGGATGTGCAGCGTGATCATATAAAACTGATGAGCCGGCTAAAACGTATTTTACGTACCGACGGTTCAATTGTATTTTCAAACAATAAACGCGGATTCAAGATGGATTTTAGCGGATTAGCTCAACTGGGGCTACATGCCACGGAAATTTCAGTAAAAACGTTACCTCTTGATTTTGAACGCAATAAACAAATTCATAATTGTTGGCTGATTCGGATTCAAACCTGATATTCGGTTAAATCGGCGATAAGTGCGTCGAGCTTTTGCGCAAAAAGAAGCGGGTTTTCTAAATGGGCATTGTGCCCGGCTTGTTCTATAAGCGTAAACGGAAGCCCCTTTTTCCGGGCAAGAGTACAAAATTTGCGATCCCGCTCGCCGCAAAAATAGAAAAATGGAAGAGAATCCGACCGCACTTTGCTGTAAAAATTTGGCTGGCGCGCCAAGCTGGTTGCCATCAACATTTTTCCGATATGGCTTCCGCGATTGTATTTGCGTTTGAGAATAAGCAGACGCCGTTCCGTTTCGCTCAGATGATTAAAAATGGGTTGTTGATACCAATCGCTAAGAACATTTTCCATCGTTTCATTGTTAAAACGCATCGCCCATTTTTGATCGTGCAGCCAACGCGTAAGCCGCTCTTCTACAGAATCCAACCCCAGATTTGCCCCTTCTGCGACAACCGCCTTTAATTGTGTTCGATCAAGTTTCGCCTGATATGCATAGTAAAGTGCCAGTCGTCCACCCAGCGAGTATCCGATCAAAATGTAGGGTTCTTTACCGACAAGACAACGAATCTTTTTCGCTAGAAATTGCGCGGAAGATTCAAAATCACTGATATTGGCGTTCTGTTCCGCACCATGTAGCGGTAAATCGATTGAAATACAACGAAAGTGCGGTAGGTTTTCGATGACTTTTTGCCAATCGGTTTTTGAGCCGAGTAAACCGTGTAAAAAAACCAGGGTAAGCATTGTTTATCCGGATTGAAGAAAAGCGAACCTAAGTTCGCTTGACAAAATTATTCTCCGATGACGGCATGGCTGATTTGTTCAATTAATCGTTTATAAATTGAACTGCCGTCACTCGGGCTTGTTTTAATTTCAATTAACGTCGCTTTACGTCGTGTATAGGCCTGCTTGAGGATCGCGGTAAGATCCGCCCAAGTATAAGGCAAGGCGTATTTCAAGCCGAACATGGCCGCAATTTGTGAAAATTCACTATTATGCGGCAAGCGGTAAAATTGTTCTTTTATTTTTTCGTCAACAGGAAGCATGTCAAATATTGCGCCGCCATTATTATTAATAACAAAAATAATAACCGGTTGGGATACATTTTTAAATAGCGCAAATGAGTTTAAATCGTATAACGCGGAGGTATCCCCGATCATGGCGACGAGCGGTTGTTCGGCGCCTACGGCAATTCCGGCTGCGGTAGCCAACAAGCCGTCAATCCCGCTTGCGCCGCGGTTCGTGTAAATCGGATAGCCTTCGGGTAATTTGGTTAGCGCATCGACCAGGCGAACGAATAAACTGTTTCCTAAAAATAAGATGCCGTTGTAGTGCAGCGTACGTTCGATATGGTGAGCCAAAGAAGCTTCATTAAGGTTATTGCCAACCTGCTGCTCAATAAAATTCTCGCAGAATTTCGCCAGCGCCAACGGTTCCAACAACCATGGTTTTTGACGAAGCGGTGGGTGGGCGCGTAGCCAGTGATGAACTTTCGCATTGAAACGCGTGTGTTTATGATGATAAGCATCCACAACATTATCGCTTTGTTCAACAATCCAATATTCGTTATTAAACGCCTGAAGGAATTGATTAATCCGTTTACTAATAAAGCGCGAACCAAGCTGAATGACAATATCCGCCTGCAGTAATTTTTGTTTAACGGTTTGATTTGCCAACCAAATATCCGCATAAGGCGTAATCGGCTCGACACCCGATTGAATATCGGTCAGCAAGATCCATCCCATGGCATTGGCCCAAGCGTTAATTCCCATAGACTGCTCAGCCGGCAATTGTCCTACGACGACAACGCCGCGTTTCGTTCGCCAGCTATCCCAATGTTCATGCATGATCACTTCTTGTTGTAGCGGCTTATGTTCGGTCCATGGCTTTTGTACGGATAACCAATGACCGATAGAGATGAGCCACGGATTTGTGTCAATTTCATGCTCGTTCGCTTCATACAACGGTTCGGCGAAAGGGACGTTAATATGTATAACCCCGCCGCTTTGCTGTTGTTTAAAACAAGCTTGTTCAAGGGTGGTAATCAACCACTGCGGCGCATAGTCCTGATTCGGTTTAGGCAGGTTTATCGCCGCGACCGGATATTGAGCATACATATTTTGTTGTAAAATCGCCTGATTCGCACCGCACTCTAATAATTCCGGCGGGCGATCGGCCGTCAGTACCACAAGGGTTACACCGGTTTGACGCGCTTCAATAATGGCCGGATATAAATTGGCCGCCGCAGTCCCAGAGGTAACAATAATGGCGACGGGCGCTTGTTTGACTTTGGCAAGACCTAGTGCAAAAAAGCCTAAGCCGCGTTCATCAAAATGCACATGACAGATTGCACGCTGGTTATTTTGCAGACGAATCGCTTCCAACGTAAGCGGGGTAGAACGAGAGCCTGGGCCAATGCAAAAATGTGTGACACCTTGGCGGACTAAGGTTTCCATAATGACTTTAGACCAACAACGATTAAATACGCTCACTGACATTATTTTGCTTCTCCCTCATCTTGTAGCAACGATACCAGCCCTAAGGCTTTTCGGTCAATTTCCCGCCATTCCGTTAACGGATCGGACTCTTCAACAATGCCGGCGCCGGCAAAAATACGAATTCGGTTCGATTCAATAAAGGCGGAACGAATAGTAACACAGAATTCGGCTTCTTCCTTAGTGATTATGCCCAGTGTGCCGGCATACCAGTGTCGATCAAACTGCTCAATTTCGGCTAAAGCCTGTTTTGCCGCTTGTTGAGGCAGACCGGAAACAGCGGCGGTAGGATGAATCGCTTGCAGCAAATCCGCATCTGAGACGCCTGACTTGAGTAACGCTTGAATATGGCGAACTAAATGTTGTACTTTGCGTAACGGTTTTAAGGCAATTTCCTGAATTTGAATTTGTTCGGTAAACGTTTCAATATTATGCAAAATATCCTTAACCACAAGCCAATTTTCATTTAAATTTTTACGGTCATTAAGTAACCAATCCGCTTGTTGCCGATTGATCAGTTCATCGTCAGTTACCGCTGCAGTACCGGCAAGCGCTTCGGTTGTTAACTGATTATTACAACGCTGAAACAAACGCTCCGGTGTCGATCCGACAAAACTCAGCTGCGCATTTTCCGCCCATAAAAAGTGATAGCAACCTTGATTTTGTTTTTCACTTGCCGCAAGAAAATCTTTTGCATTGACGCTTTGCGTGAGTTGAAACTCAGTTTCATTAGCCAACACTACTTTAATCAAAGTGCCTTGTTTTATCTTAACCAGTGCCTGTTCAACCCATGCGCACCAAGTAGCCTGATCCGCCTTCTGCCTTTTATTCAAGTCAGATTGTTTAACAAGCGGTTGAAGTGCGGTCGTTTTATCTAACGTTTCTAATTGTGTCAACACTTGAGCAAGCTGAACAACATCGGAAAAGGCCGATATTTTTACGGTACCTTCCCCTTGTTCAACCAAAATTTGCGGAATGTAAAAGTGAGCGCTGCCATGAAATTGAAGGCCGCCGAAAATAGGAATCGAATATTCGGCTAAGGCTTGCTTTAACGAATTTATATCAAAAAATGACCGCACTTTTCCTATGGCGGCGATTTTTCGCGGCTGTTCGCGAAAATTGAAATAAAATTGCGGGTAGTTCGTCTGAGCCTTAAGCCAAGGCAACAAATCTATCGACATTGTTGTCTCTATCGTCGCCATAGCAATTTCCTGCGCAGCGGTGAAACTATGCGCTTGTAATTGTCGGCGTAATTCAACTTTAGCCTGCTCTAAAAATCCCATTTTAGTGATGTTATCTATACCAAAAATGGCGCTTATTCTACCGCACTTTATAAAATTTGAGAAAGATAAAAAATTCGCTTGTCTGCACTTTTCAAGCAGGAAAATTAAGCGTAGATTAATGCGATATAATTTTTAGATGATACTTAGGATGCCCGTTATGAAATTATTTCCGAAATCGGATAAGTTAGAGCATGTTTGTTATGATATTCGCGGCCCCGTACACAAAGAAGCGCTGCGTTTAGAAGAGGAAGGTAATAAAATTTTAAAGTTAAATATTGGTAATCCCGCCCCTTTTGGTTTTGAGGCGCCTGATGAAATCCTAGTCGATGTGATTCGAAATCTACCTTCTGCACAAGGCTATTGCGACTCCAAAGGATTATATTCCGCCCGTAAAGCCATTGTTCAATATTATCAATCCAAAGGCATCTATGATACAACGGTTAACGATGTCTATATCGGCAATGGCGTGTCGGAATTAATTACCATGTCAATGCAAGCTCTATTGAATGACGGTGATGAAGTGTTGGTACCCATGCCGGATTATCCGTTGTGGACGGCAGCAGTAACGCTTGCCGGCGGGAAAGCCGTGCATTACTTATGTGATGAAGAGGCCGATTGGTTTCCCGATATAAATGATATTAAAACGAAAATTACACCACGCACAAAAGCGATTGTTGTGATTAATCCCAATAATCCGACCGGCGCAGTTTATAGTAAAGCACTACTATCGGATATTGCGAATATTGCCCGTCAAAACAGGTTGATTATTTTTGCTGATGAGATCTACGACAAGATTCTTTATGACGATGCGGTTCATTATCACATTGCCGCATTAGCACCGGACTTACTGACCATTACCTTTAATGGTTTATCGAAAGCCTATCGTGTTGCGGGCTTTCGTCAGGGATGGATGGTATTGAATGGCCCGAAACGACACGCTAAAGGCTATATTGAAGGCCTGGATATGTTAGCCTCAATGCGTTTATGCGCAAATGTACCGATGCAGCATGCTATTCAAACTGCGTTAGGCGGCTATCAAAGTATTAACGAATTTATTCGACCCGGCGGGCGTTTATATGAACAACGCAACAAAGCCTATGAACTAATCACTCAAATCCCGGGGATTACTTGTGTTAAGCCGATGGGAGCCATGTATATGTTTCCTAAAATTGATACTGAAAAATTTAACATCCATAGCGATGAAAGATTTGTACTGGATCTACTGCGTAAAGAAAAAGTACTGCTTGTACATGGCAAAGGTTTTAATTGGCCGCTCCCGGATCATTTCCGTATCGTCACTCTGCCTTATACCGGTCAACTGGAAGAAGCAATTGGGAAATTGGGACGTTTTCTTGAAAATTATTGTCAGTGAAGAGGGAATATAAGAAACATTTAGAGTACTTGAAACAACATTCAGTAACCGAATGAGAGGTAAATATAATTAATAAGGGGAAGAAGGAAAAGAAAAAGTCCCGAATGGAGCTTTAAAGTTATTTGTCCAAAAATTCTTGTAAGGCCGCGTTATCCAATGAAAAAATATCCTTTACACTCTGAATTATTTGAGCCGCACTATGATCTTCCCCCAAAAATCCGGACGATTAATTCAAGGACTGACAACGATATTATATCGGACTCAGTCCTTTTAATTTCAGTTGGATTCGACGGTGGTTATAATAGTCCAAATAATCTCTTACCGCTTCAACTATCTCTTCTTTTGGTTTAAATTCCCGCTTGTAAAACCATTCCGTTTTTAATCGCCCAAAGAAACTTTCCATTGCTGCATTATCTAAGCAATTCCCTTTTCTTGACATACGTTGAATTATCCCCTGTTCAGCAAGTATTCGACGATAAGCGCCCATCTGATACTGCCGGCCTTGGTCTGAATGTAATATCACGCCTTTCGTTTTATTCTGACGCTTGATGGCCATTTTTATCATAGACTCTACTTGTGCCCAATTCGGTGAGTTGTTGAGATTAAAGACGACTATCTCATTGTTAAATAAGCCTAAAATTAGGGATAAATAGACTTTTCCCCATCTTTCGCTTTAAACTCCGTGATATCCGTCACC
>CAURMH010000057.1:0-8142 GCA_963525745.1 uncultured Pasteurellaceae bacterium
ATTTTATGAAATTTGTCGTTAAACTTTTCCCTGAAATTATGATTAAAAGCGAAACCGTGCGTAAGCGTTTTGCTAAAATTCTGACCTCCAATATCCGCAATATTCTGCAAAAATTTGATGAACAAACCGCCGTAGTGCGCCATTGGGACTACATTGAAGTGCGGTCGAAAAATGAAGAGAATCGTGCCGAACTTATCACGTTGTTACAACGTATTCCGGGCATTCATCATTTTTTAGAAGTGGAAGAAAAACCGTTTACGGATTTACATCATATTTTTGAACTGACGCTCGCCGATGTAGAACAACAATTGCAAGGCAAAACCTTTTGCGTGCGTGTAAAACGCAAAGGCAAACATTCGTTTAGTTCTATCGAAGCGGAACGCTATATCGGCGGCGGCTTAAATCAACATATCGAAAGCGCCAAAGTCCGTTTGAGAAATCCCGACGTGACCGTGCGCATTGAGATTGAAGACGACAAAATGATGCTGGTCAAAGCGCGTCATGCCGGCATCGGAGGTTATCCGATCGGCACGCAGGAAGATGTACTTTCGCTTATTTCCGGCGGTTTCGATTCCGGCGTGTCCAGTTATATGCTGCTGCGTCGCGGTTCGCGCGTGCATTATTGCTTCTTTAATCTCGGCGGCGCGGCGCATGAAATCGGCGTAAAACAAATGGCGTATCATATTTGGCAACGTTACGGCAGCTCCCACAAAGTGCGTTTTATCGCGATGAATTTTGAAGGCGTAGTCGGCGAGATTTTGGAAAAAATCGATAACGGCCAAATGGGCGTGGTGTTGAAACGTATGATGGTGCGCGCCGCAAGTAAAGTGGCGGCACGTTTTAATATTGAAGCGATTGTGACGGGGGAGGCGCTCGGCCAAGTTTCCAGCCAAACGCTAACCAATCTGCGCTTAATTGATGAAGCCGCCGAGGCGCTTGTATTACGCCCGCTTATTACGCACGACAAAGAACAAATTATCGCCATGGCGAAAGAAATAGGCACAGAAGATATTGCCAAATCTATGCCGGAATTTTGCGGCGTGATTTCAAAAAACCCGACGATTAAAGCGGTGCGCGAAAAAATTCTTGAAGAAGAAGGGCATTTTGATTTTGCCGTTCTCGAAAGTGCGGTCGAAAATGCGCAATATTTGGATATTCGTCAAATCGCGGAAGAAACCGAAAGACAAGTAATTGAAGTGGAGGCAAGCTCTGTCTTAGGTGAAAACGATATAATTTTGGATATTCGCAGTCCGGAAGAAATGGATGAAAAGCCTTTCGAATCCGCAACTCACGAAGTGAAGCAAATGCCGTTTTATAAGCTTTCATCGCAATTTGGTTCGCTGGATCAAAGTAAAAACTACGTATTGTATTGTGAACGCGGCGTAATGAGTAAATTGCAAGCGTTGTATCTGAAAGAAAATGGCTTCGCTAACGTGCGGGTATTCGCGAAAAAATAATCTTGAAATAGGCGCCCTACGTTTTCAATGGGCGATTAAGTTCGCTCCAATTCTTCCAACATTTCATCAATGGCTTTCGCCAGCAATGTACGGTCGTGGCGATAACTGATGTCATCCGCATTGAGGCGTTTTTCTAATATTTTTACATTGCCGAGATCGCCAACGGGCACCGCATTGAAACCGCCTTTCCTTATCGGCGTAATCACGCCATCAATGACGGCCGCGCCGACTGTGTGATGAATCCATTCAATGCGGTGCTCTAGAGAGAGTTCGGCCGCCGCTCCGAGTTCCGTGCCTAAATTGTCGATAAAAATCTTTTTTGCCGAACTTAAACGAATCGCCGTCGCGATATCCGCTAAAAGTAATGGTGGCATGATGCTGGTTAAAAAGCTGCCCGGGCCGAATATGATTACGTCTGCTTGTTTAATGGCTTGCACGGCTTCCGGTGTGGCTTGCACCAAGGGCACGAGAAAAAGCGATTGCGGCACTTCGGTTAAATTATCAATACCGACTTCGCCCACGATGCTGGAACCCGCACCAAGGCTAGCGGCGAGATGAACGGGCGTTTCAGACATGGGAATCAGGTGCGATTTTACGTGTAACAAATCACGGATCAAATTTACGCCATCTAGCGGACGAACGTGCATATTTTCAAGCGCTTTGAGCATTAAATTGCCGAGATTATGCCCTGCCAATTCGCCGTTGCCGCTGAAACGATATTCGAATAGCGCGGATGCGGTGCTAGGTTCGATGATGATTTGGTTTAAGCAATTGCGTAGATCGCCCCAGGCTATGCCGCCTTGTTGTTGCCGAATGCGTCCGGTGGAGCCGCCATTGTCCGTGGTAGTGACGATACCGGTTAGACGCTCTTTGATAAAACTTAGCGCTGACATGACGCGTCCCAAGCCGTGTCCGCCGCCAATGGCAACAATATGCGAATGATTCAAGAATTCATAGTGGCGATGGGGGGTTAAATCCGACATAAAATTTTCTATTTCCTACCTCTAAAATATTATAAAAATAATCGCTATATAATTATTTATATGATTGATTTATAAGAATTTAATTAAATACGCATGGCATCGGAACAAATTGATTGCGTTAATTGATGAGAATCTTTTAAAATAAGCGCTGATATTTTATCGCATAACTCCGAGCTTGTTTAGTCTAAGTTCTCTTAGGGAATATGACGGCAATGCCAATAACGCAATTCGTTATTCAGGGATAAGTCGGAAACGGCTTGTCCTCTCCATTTTAGAAAGGTGTCTGATGCAAATTCCAATCAAAAACGTGGGAAACGAACGTCTTGTGGACGCGTTCCAACGCCACTATTACTATTTGCGACTGTCGATTACCGACCAGTGCAATTTCCGTTGCAACTATTGTTTACCGAACGGCTATCAGCCGGAAGCAAATAAACCGAGTTTTCTTACCTTAAGCGAAATTACCCGCGTTGCGCGTGCTTTTGCGGCAATGGGCACAGAAAAAATTCGTTTAACCGGCGGCGAACCAACCTTACGTAAAGATTTTCTTACTATTGCCGAAAGCGTGGCGGATGTCGAAGGAATTCGCCACGTGGCGTTGACAACTAATGGCTACCGTATGGCGAAGGATGTAGCGGATTGGAAACGTGCGGGCGTAACTTCCGTGAATGTCAGCGTAGATAGCCTCGATCCGAGAATGTTCCATCAAATTACCGGCATCAATAAATTTGATGAGGTGATGCGTGGTATCGATCGTGCGTTTGACGTGGGGTACCACAAGGTAAAAGTGAATTCCGTGTTGATGAAAAATCTTAACGATCACGAATTTAATCAATTTCTGGCCTGGGTGAAAAATCGCCCGATTCAAATGCGTTTTATCGAACTGATGCAAACCGGTGAAATGGACAGCTTCTTTGAGCGCCATCATCTTTCCGGTGAAATTCTTGCGCAAAAATTGTTATCGCAAGGTTGGCAGTTACAACAACGTGCCGCCACCGACGGGCCGGCTAAAGTATTTAGTCATCCTGATTATCAAGGCGAAATCGGTTTGATTATGCCTTATGAAAAGGATTTCTGCGCCAGCTGCAATCGTTTACGTGTATCGGCAAAAGGGAAGTTACACCTTTGTTTATTCGGTGAAGAAGGCATTGAATTGCGCGATTTATTGCAATCGGAAGAGCAGCAAGGCATTTTACAATCCCGTATTTTTTCCGCATTACAAGGCAAGCGTGAACATCATTATTTGCATCAAGGTGATAGCGGAATTCGTAATCATCTCGCCTCCATCGGCGGCTAAAAATTTTTAAAAATTAATCTTACTCGTATCCAATATGACCCAATTTACCCATATCAATAGTCAAGGTGAGGCTAACATGGTGGATGTTTCCGGCAAGTCGGAAACCGTACGCGAAGCACGTGCCGAAGCCTTGGTGACCATGTCACAAGAAACCTTATCCATGATTTTAAACGGACAACATCACAAAGGCGATGTATTCGCCACGGCGCGTATCGCCGGTATTCAAGCGGCAAAACGCACGTGGGAGTTGATTCCGTTATGTCATCCGCTGTTGCTTTCTAAAGTGGAAGTCAGCCTTGAACCTTTAGTTGAAAGCAACCAGGTGCGCATTGAATCCTTTTGCAAACTCACCGGTAAAACCGGGGTGGAAATGGAGGCATTGACCGCTGCCAGCATCACCGCATTGACTATTTACGATATGTGCAAAGCTGTGCAAAAAGATATGGTGATCGAACATGTGCGCTTGCTTGAAAAACGCGGTGGAAAATCCGGTCACTTTATGGCCGAAAATCACTAGGAAAAGGGAAAAATCATATGTTAAAAGTATTATTTTTTGCTCAAACCCGTGAATTAATCGGTATTGATGAAATTGTGCTTGAACAAGATTTTGCAACGGCAGACGCGTTACGTGAACATTTAAGCCAAAAAGGGGATAAATGGGCGTTGGCATTAGAAAAAGGAAAGTTGCTTGTGGCGATTAATCAAACGTTAATGCCACTCGAAAGTGCGGTCAAATCCGGCGATGAAATCGCCTTTTTTCCACCGGTTACGGGAGGATAAATGAACGATATTCGAATTGCCGTGCAAGAGGCCGAATTCGACCAAAATGCGGTTTATCATTGGCTTTCAGAGCAAAATTCAGTGGGCGCTGCGGTAATTTTTGTCGGTAAAGTGCGCGAACTTAACTTAGGCGATGACGTTTCAAGCCTTTATTTAGAACACTATCCCGCAATGACTGAAAAAGCGTTAAAGGAAATTGTTGCTGAGGCTAAACAACGTTGGGAGATTCAACGGGTCGCGGTAATTCATCGTGTCGGCTTATTGCATACCGGCGATGAAATTGTGCTGGTGGGGGTGAGTTCCGCACATCGTGGCGACGCTTATCATGCCAATGAATTTATTATGGATTATCTCAAATCCAAAGCCCCTTTTTGGAAAAAAGAACAAACCGACAAAGGCGAACGTTGGATCGAGGCGAGAGATTCGGATAAAGAAGCATTGGAAAAATGGTGATGAAAAGAGCGGTCAAATTGACCGCTCTTTTACTTTTTACAACCGCTTTAAAAAAGCTACATTCTTAAAACCAAGAATGTAGGTTTAATTTTTAATATGCTTGATTCACAATTAAAGCACTTTCACAATACTTTCACACAAGTAACGGATATTGTCTTCCGTAATGCCCGCCACGTTGATACGGCCGGAACGCACGGCATAAATGGCGAATTCTTCTCTGAGGCGATCCACTTGTTCGGCGCTTAAACCGCTGAAGGAAAACATGCCGTTTTGTTCCATAATAAAACCGAAATCCTGTTTTGCGCCGTATTCTTTCAGAAGTTGCACGAATAAATGACGCATTTTTTTAATGCGTTCACGCATCTCAGTCAGTTCATTTTCCCATTCTTGACGAAGTTGCGGATCGTTTAATACGGTTGCGACCGTTGCGCCACCGTGTGATGCCGGGTTGGAGTAGAGCGTGCGGATAATGGATTTCACTTGAGTTAATGCGGTTGCAGCGATATCTGCGTTTTCCGCCACCAAAGTGAAGGCGCCGACGCGTTCGTTGTATAAACCGAAATTTTTCGAGAACGAACTGGCGATTAATAATTCTTTGTGATTGGCGGCAAACGTGCGTAAACCGACCGCGTCTTCATTTAAGCCGTTGGCTAAGCCTTGATAAGCAAAGTCGAATAATGGCAACCAGCCGTTTTTTACGGAAAGTTCGGCCAATTGTTTCCACTGTTCCGGCGTCGGATCAATCCCCGTCGGGTTATGGCAGCAGCCGTGGAAAAGCACTACATCGCCTTCATTGGCATTGCTTAAATCGGCAATTAAGTTGTCCCAATCCAATGCTTTACGTTCGGCATCGTAATAACGATATTCGCGAATCGTCATGCCCACCGCATTGAAAATTGCATTATGGTTCGGCCAGGTCGGCGTGCTAATCCAAACGTTTTGCGCTTTGGTTTGGCGTTTGATAAATTCGGCCGCAATGCGAAGTGCGCCGGTGCCGCCTAAACTTTGTACGGTTCTGGCGCGATCTTGCGCAATAATTGGGCTATCTGCGCCGAAAAGAAGTGCTTTGGTGCGTTGATTGTAATCGGCGATACCATCAATGCCGAGGTAATTTTTGCTGTTTTCTTTCGCCAATAAACGCGTTTCGGCTTCTTTCACGGCGCGCATAATCGGCGTTGCGCCTTGTGCATCTTTATATATGCCGATACCTAAATTGATTTTATTTGCACGAGTTTCTGATTTGAATGCTTCGCCTAAGCCTAAAATCGGATCCGCCGGAGCGGCTTTGATATTTTCAAACATAGCGTTTTCCTTCTTTTGATGTGTGTTATGGAAATTTATTTGCTGTTCTTATACTGCAACCTTTTGCCTTTAGCAAGCAAAAACGCCGCAAAATTTAACCGCACTTTAAGGAGGTTAATCCGCCTTAAAAAAGTGCGGTTAAAAATGAATTTATTTTAATTGCTCAATTGCCCAGTTTAAGCCAGATTGATAATCATCCGGTAATTCGCCGCGCAGTTTTTCCAATAGCCGAATCAAAATGGTTTTATCCGGATGCGTCAAATTAATATGACCGACTTTGCGCCCCGGGCGTACTTCTTTGCCGTACCAATGCAGCTGTGCGAACGGCGTGTTGAGCCATTGTGCGTTGTGTTCCGTGCCGATTAAATTGACCATCACGCTCGGCGCGAAAATTTGTAATTGTGGCGTAGGCAAATCGAGCAGGGCGCGCAAGTGCAATTCAAATTGGCTTATGGAACAACCGAGCTGCGTCCAGTGGCCACTGTTATGCACGCGCGGCGCCAGTTCATTAATCAGCAATTGATCGCCAACCACAAAACATTCCATCGCCATCACACCAACATAATTAAGCTTATCCATAATTTTGCCTAGCATGGCTTCCGCTTGTTTTTGCTGCGCGGGTTGTTGAGCAAATTGTTGCGTCAATGCGGTGCTCATAACGCTATAGCGCAAAATGCCGTTTTGCTGCAAATTGTGCGTGACCGGATAAAAACGTTTTTCGCCGTTTTTGAAACGCGCGCCGACAATCGACACTTCGTAATCGAAGGGAATAAATTTCTCCGCAATTACTTCGCCGAAAAGATCGTTACTAATATCGGTTTTATTTTTATCGTTGATAATCCACTGCCCGCGACCGTCATAACCGCCCGTACGGCGTTTTACCACGACTTTTTCGCCGATAGTTTGGAATACGTCCGGCCATTGATGGTTGTCTTTTAATAAACACCAAGGCGAAGTGGGAAGTATCAATTCGTCCAACAGCGATTTTTGCGTGAAACGATCGGCTAATAAACTGAACACGTTTTGATTCACAAAATTTTTATGATTGCCGAGGAGTTCGGTTAACGGCGTGTTTTCCCAACGTTCGATCTCCGCCGTGAGCACCGCATTCGGCGGTAAATCAAATAACGGCGCATCGAATGCCAGAGGCTCGACTTGAATATCCAACGGCGCGCCGGCATAGCGCAACATGCGGCCTAATTGACCATTGCCGAGTACGTAAACAGGGGGATAGAGAGAGGATTTTTGCATGAGGTTTCTTCTTATGAAAATGAAAAAACAACCGCACTTTGAAAGTGCGGTCAGTTTTTTAAATGTTTTTAAACGCGCGGATCCGGATTATCCAGCACCGCATTGGTTTGATTTTCGCGGAATGTCTGCAAGCGTGAACGCAATTCGCCATCCCAAGCCGCTAAAATTTGTGCCGCTAACAGACCCGCATTGGCGGCGCCCGCCGGGCCGATGGCTAATGTGCCGACCGGAATGCCTTTCGGCATTTGCACGATGGAATACAGGCTGTCCACGCCGCTTAGCATGGAACTTTTGACCGGCACGCCCAAAACGGGGACGAGGGTTTTTGCGGCAATCATGCCCGGTAAATGCGCGGCACCGCCGGCGCCGGCAATGATGACTTTATAGCCGTTTTGCTGCGCGTTTTCGGCGAACGTAAAGAGTTTGTCCGGCGTGCGGTGGGCGGAAACGATTTCCACGTGATAAGGCAGTTGAAGCGTATCTAAAATTTGCGTGGCTTCCTGCATGGTCGCCCAGTCGCTTTTGGAGCCCATAACGATGGCGATTTGTGGTTGATTGGCTGACATTGATTTGCTCTCAATATAAAGAAAAAACGGGCGTAGAATAGCATAATTTCGCT
>CAURMH010000058.1:0-8019 GCA_963525745.1 uncultured Pasteurellaceae bacterium
AAAAGAAGAGATAGTTGAAGCGGTAAGAGATTATTTGGACTATTATAACCACCATTGAATCCAACTGAAATTAAAAGGACTGAGTCCGATATAATATCGTTGTCAGTCCTTGAATTAATCGTCCGGATTTTTTGGGTGCAGATCAATTTGACCGAACTTTTGTTACATTATTTTAAACATTCGGCATAACTATCCGCAGTAAATTGTAAAAAATTCGCATAGGAATTTGGCCCTAATTCAACCGCTTCCCCCATGGGATCCAAACGGCCGACGTTGACATCGGCATTTTTACTCAAGGATTCAACCACTTTAGGTGTAAATTGCGGTTCAGTAAATAAGCAGCGAACACGATGCTCTGTGATTTCTTCTTTAATATGCGCCAATGTTTTTGCCCCTGGGGCAACCAGCGGATTGATGGTAAAATAGCCCGTCTGATTTAAACCGTATGCGTCATTAAAATAGCCGTACGCATCATGAAAAACAAAAAAGCCTTTGTCGTTAAACGGCGCTAACTGCGCTTTAATTTTATCGCTTTGTAAACTTAAAGTGCGGTTAAATTCAGCTAAGTTTCGCACAATACGTTCCTGTTTATTTGGGAATTGTACGGTTAATTTATCCGCGACTTTTTGCGCAACAATTCGGCTGATTTCAGGCGAATACCAAACGTGCCAATTGATCTCCAAATCATTTTGCTCTTCATGATGATGCCCGTGCGCATCGATGCCATGCTCGTGATGATGGTGATGTTCGCTTTCATCATGATGGTGATGCGCCGCTTTACTAAGCAAAGGAGCCAATTCATTTAATTCCGAAATGGTAAGCACATTTTTACCTTCCAGTTGGCTAACGGATTTCGTTAAAAAGCTATCCACATCTTCGCCGATCCAGAGAACCAAATCTGCTGACTTCACTTTTTGAATATCGGATAACTTTAAATTATAGTCATGGGGTGAAGCGCCTGGCGGCACTAAAATTTGATTTTGTGTCACGCCATCGGCAATAGAGGACGCAATAAAACCAAGAGGACGAACCGAGGCGAGTATCTCGGCATTTGCAGCGCCGGCGAAAGTGACAAGTGCTGTTGAAAGTGCGGTCAATTTTAATCTTTTTTGCATAGAAACCCCTTAACCGATAGGCCATTGTTTTTAAATTGGTTTGATAGTCTACGTGCTTTATATTAAAAAGCAATGCTTTGTATGAAAATAACCTCTACGTCATGCGACGCTGTTTTAGCAATTTATCGATGACCCGCGATACGGCGAAAAAACCGAATGTTGCGGTAACCATTGTCACAGCGCCGAATCCGTTTGCACAATTCATGGTTGCAGAAACAGTACAGTTCGCCAACATTTGCGGAAAAATGACCGGTTGTTGAGAAAAAACGGCTTCTACGGCAAATTTGCGCTGCGGATTTTGTGTAAAGTGAAAATCTTTACGCAAAACCGAGCGCACTTTAGCTAACAGCGGATCTTGAATCGTTCGGCTTAAATCGGCAATTTGAATTTGTGTCGGATCAGTTTGCCCGCCAGCTCCGCCGATAGTTATTACATTGATTTTGCGGCGTTTACAATAAGCGATCAGCGCCGCTTTGGTTCTCACATGATCAATGGCATCAATTACATAATCATACTCCGTCGTGAGATAATCCGCCTGGTTATCCGGCGTAATAAAATCATCAATAATGTTTATCCTACATTCCGGATTAATTGCCTTTACGCGCTCAGCCATCACGTCCGTTTTTAGTTTGCCGATAGTGCTGCTCAGCGCAGGCAACTGGCGATTAATATTAGTGACACAAATATCATCCATGTCAATAAGCGTTAACTTTCCGACCCCTGAACGTGCTAACGCCTCGACAACCCAGGAGCCGACGCCGCCAATGCCAATCACGCAAATATGTGCGTGGCGGAGACGCGCCAATCCTTCTGCCGTGTAAAGACGGGCAATTCCACCAAAACGCTGCTCATAATTATCGACACGATTCATTATTGTAATACCCAAACACGGCCATAATGTTTTGATAATCCGGCGATATGGCCGGCATGGTCGCCGATGCCGCGGTACAAGTCAAAATGGTGGCCTTTAACGGCGCCTCCGACATCAAGCGCAATCATAAGATGAAGCCGATGTTCTCCTGTCCAACGACCCTGCTCATCAATGCCGGGCACTTCCACCAATAGAATCGTACCGGAAGGAATCAAACTACGGTCGGAAGCAACCGCGGCCATCGGCACCAACGGCACCCCCGCCGAACCTTTAACTTTGCCTGAGGGATCATTTTTAAAAAAAACGTAAGATTGATTACGCTCAAGCAACGCCTGTACCCGGGACGGATTTCGGATTCCCCACTCACGGATGGCTTGAATTGACATTTTTTCTTTTGGAATTTCTCCCTCTTCGACTAACAAACGCCCAACCGCGGTATATTTATAACCGTTCTGTCCGGCATAAGCGAAATAATTTAATCGGCCATCACCAAAATCCACATAACCGCTCCCTTGAACGCCTAATAAAAAATTTTCCAACATGGAATTACTATAAGCCAGCTCAAGCCCCTTACCGGCCAATGCCCCTTGATAAATTTGCGCACGCGTAAAACGACGTAGTGTAGGTAGCGCATAAATAGGGTGACGAAATTCTCCTTGAGACAAACGACGCGCTTTAAGTACCGGCGAATAATATCCGGTCATTAGAACATTTTGGTAGCCGTCAACCCCCTGCATAATTTGAGGACGAATGCCGAAATCAGCGATTTGTTTCACGTTCGCCCCCGATAAAACCCAATTGGTTACTTTAGCGTAACTGTTTGCAAAACGATTTGCCAATGCGCTGGAATATTGGCGAATATTAGATAACTGCGTTAAAAAATCCCCCTGATTTACAATCGCGCTTTGATTGGTTATGGCAGAAACAGCAATTAAAGGTGACGGTTGATAATTACGTCCGCTATAAATCGCACCGAATTTTTGCGGGTCGTCGCCAGTTATCGTTGTCGGATGATAACGGTGATTTGTATGGGAGCCGCAGGCGACAAGAAGCCACGAAGCAACGAGAACACCACTTAATTTACTCAAAAATGACATAAAAAACCTTCAAATTGGCTACTCAATTTTTTAGCAAAATGAACCAAATCTATTGCAAAGTACTTTTCATGATTAATCAAAGTGCGTCATGATTAATCAAAGTGCGGTCGTTTTTGCGTAATTTTTAGCTAACCTATTATTGCCTAAGTCAAGCATTGATTCTCACAAAAACCGACCGCACTTCTCAAAACGATTAACAATTATTTTTTCGCATTCGCCGCCGCTTTCACAATCGTCGCAAAGGCTGGCGCCTTAAGTGATGCACCGCCGACCAGCGCACCGTCAATATCCGGCTGAGCGAATAATTCGGCCGCATTCGAATCATTAACGGACCCACCGTACTGAATAATTACCTGTTCGGCAACCGTTGCCGATTTTTCCGCAATATGGCGACGAATGAACGCGTGAATAGCTTGCGCTTGTGATGGTGTCGCAGACTTTCCGGTGCCAATCGCCCAAATTGGCTCGTACGCGATGACCGCACCAAGAAAAGCGTCCACGCCTAGTGTATTGATTACAGCATCGATTTGACGCGCAACTACTGCTTCCGTTTGACCCGCTTCATTTTCTGCCTCCGTCTCGCCGATACAAAGCACCGGGATCATCCCCGTCGCCTTTAATACGCCGAATTTCTTAGCGATAAATGCATCACTTTCATGATGATAAGTACGGCGTTCGGAGTGGCCAATAATAATGTATTTTGCGCCAAACTCTTTGAGCATTTCCGCCGAAATATCACCGGTAAAAGCGCCTTGGGCACGAATGTCGACATTTTGAGCACCGAGCGCGATCTCACTTCCTGTCAATTCATTCTCTGCCGCAGCCAAATACATCACCGGTGGCGCAATTGCCACATTACAGCCCGAAACGCCGATTAATTCACGCTTTAAATCATGAATTAACGCTGCAGTAAACGCCTTGCTGCCGTTTAATTTCCAGTTTCCCATCACTAAAGGTTGACGTGCCATTTGATTTCTCCTAATTAAGTAATAAAAGTGCAGTTACTATATCAAAAATTTCTTATCATTTTTGATACAAGTGATACTTTGTAAAAAATAGGGATATATGGTAATCAAAGGGAAATTTAGCAGATTAAAATCCCTGTTTAATTTAACTTAGTAGACCGCGGTTTTATTATGACACAAAATCAACATATGAGTTAATCGAATATTCGTTACCTATAGAAGAGTAAATTTAGTCAATTTCAAGCAAAGAATACCTATACTTGAGAAGTCATAAGAAAAACAAGGGATATGAGCAACCTATTGCGCGCCTGCGAGTTTTTGCAGTTTGTGCAAAATAAAATTTAAGACGATACCGTAGGCGGGAACAAATAGCATGATACCGACCAATAATTTGAATAAATAATCTACAAAACCAAGTTCAAGCCAGTGTTCAGCCATAAACGGGTCGGTGCTTTGATAGAAGGCGACGGCAAAAAATATAAAGGTATCCGCCATGGAACCGAAGGTCATTGAACTGCTTGGTGCGATCCACCAGGTTTTGAGGCGACGTAAGCGACTGAATACAATAATGTCCAATAATTGGCCGAAAATATAGGCGCTGAAACTGGCTACGGCAATTCGGAAAACCATATGATTTAATTCGATTAATGCGTTAATTCCTTGATATTGTGCGTCGGAAAACAGGACGGAGACGACGTAGCTGATAATTAATGCAGGAATCATCACGAAAAAAATAATTTGGCGGGCGGCGCAAGCGCCGAAAATTCGTACGGTTAAATCGGTGGCTAAAAAAATAAATGGAAAGGTAAGTGTTCCCCATGTGCTGTGAAAATGAAAATCTTCATCAAACCCGACCGCACTTAGAGGCAAGCTAATTTGAAACGGAATTTGCACAAGATAATTACTTGCCGCAATAATAAAAATATGAAAAAAACTCAGAAAAATAAGGGAATAGCGCTTTTGCTGCGGACTGAATATTCGTGTGTCTTGCATGATTAGCCTTTTTACTTAACTCGGGATGAAGGGAACCTGATTAGTGGTATTTTTCTTTTAGACGAAAGGGAAGGGCGGATAATACAGAAATTCTACTGAATTGCAATGAAGTGCGGTTAAAATTTAGGTAATTTGATGAAAAATTGCTATTGACTTCCACCTACAAAAAACGATAATGATTCTCATAATTGAAACAATCTAAAGGAATAATATGAGAAAAACAACGTTTGCATTACTCCCTATTGTCGTTTTTGTTACGTTAAACGTACAGGCCAATTCGGATCAACTAGATACTATTGATGTTGTTAGCGACAACTACTCGCCACAGGTTTCCAATGTTGCCGCTAAAGGGGTGGTAAAAGTTCGTCAAGCCACAAAAATGTCCGATGTCTTACGTGGCGTGCCGGGCGTAAACGTCAATGGTGGTCGCTCTGTTGTTGAGCGTTACAATATTCGCGGTGTTTCCGAAGAATATTTAACAGTCACCGTTGATGGTGCCCGTCAAAATGGTTATGCCTTCCATCATTCCGGTAATTACGGAATCGATCCTGAAATTTTAAAACGTGTTGATATTGATGTCGGTTCCAACTCTGTCGTTGCCGGCGCCGGATCTTTAGGTGGTTCAATTAAATTTGAAACTGTCGATGCCGCAGATATGCTGGAAGAAGGACAAAACTTCGGCGGTAAAGTCAAATACGGTTGGGGCAGCAATGGCAATTCCCACCAAGGCACCGCCATTCTTTACGGACGTGCCGGCGACTTAGATTTATTGAGCTATTTTAACTATCGCCATCAAGAGGACGGCAAAGACGGTAACGGCCTAAAAAATGCCAATAAAGGACATTTACAAAATTATCTCTTTAAGGCGAAATACAATATTACGCCTGAACAATGGGTAAAATTCTCTGCCGAACGTTATACCAATACCGCATTGAGTTGCTTCCGCGCGAATTTTGGTGCTTGTTTAGGAAACGTTCCTCAACCGGATCAGACAGGTTATGAGCCAGCAAACCATTCTCGCTCGTATACTGAACTTCAACGCGAGACCTACACGCTTTCTTACGGTTTTAAACCAACTGACAATCCGTTAACCAATGTAAAAGCAAACGCGTATAACACGGATTCCAAAACATCCTCAATGGGAAATCCTCAAACGAATATTCGACAGTCGGTGGCGCAATTTCCAATACATCCGACTTCGATCTTGGTGCAACTCATCATGCAGTGTTAGTGGGCGGTGAATATTTCAATACCAAAGCACGCGCTTATGGCACAGGTTCAAACACATATGTGACCAAAGTGGATAGTACATCCGTTTACCTAGAAGATCAAATTGCATTTGATGATTTTGTCGTTACGCCAGGACTTCGTTATGATTATCATAAAGCCCATTTATCGCCAATCTTTAATAAAAGTTACGACCGCGTGTCCAAAGCGCTTGGACTGAAATATCTGGCAACCGAGCACGTCGTCTTATTTGCTAATTACACCGAATTATTTAAAGGTCCGGATGCCGGTGAAGTAACACTCAACGGCTCACGCGGTTACTCGCCTTCTCTAGAAGCTATCCGTGGTGATAATAAAGAAGTGGGTTTTAACTTCGCTAAAGATAGCCTATTCAGCGGCGATGATTCATTCTCCATCACGGCAAAATATTTCCAAACAGACTACGATAACATCAATAAAAACGTCAACTTAGGCAGTTTTAGCGGTTATCAAAGTGTAGGTGCAGTAAAACTAAAAGGGGTTGAAGCATCAGCCAAATATCGCATTGAAGACTTCACCGTTGGTCTAAGCTATGCCCGCGCCCGAAGCGAACAAACTTCAGATGTGGGATCACAAGTCAAAGGAAGAAGCGGCTTCGCTGCGTTCCCTGATACCGGTGATCGCTACAACCTATCCCTCAGCTACTCCATTCCAACTCACTATGTTGAATTAGGTTGGAACACAATGTGGGTTCGTGGCATTAATCTTTATCAAGAACTCAATGTCGGCTCAAGACGTGCACCGGTTTATGTCACGGGCTACTCTCCAAGAAAATCTTACTCTGTCAGCAATGCTTACATTTCTTGGACGCCAACACAGGTTAAAGGCTTAGAACTCACATTCGGCGTGGATAATATCTTCAACAAAGCTTATAAAGACCAAAGCACACAATATTATAGCGCAGCGGATCTTGATCCAGGTCGTAACTACAAGTTGTCTGCATCTTACAAATTTTAGTGAAATCCGTTCCTTTTATGAGCTAAAGTGCGGTCAAATTTGACCGCACTTTTTTCCTTAGTTAATCTTATGCCTATTTTTTAGACAGAATACGTGTTTCATTATTGACGCAGATAATTTGTCCCAACGTATAGAGTGAGGAGTTCGGCTGTAAACGGAGGGTGTATTTTTTCTGATGTTTCGGTGCCGCGCGCAATCCTTCCCCCCAATAATCGTCGTAGAAATCAGTGCGCACCTGGGTTAAGCGATAATTGTTACAGTTTAATATTTTATATTGACGGACCGAGCGGGCGTATCGTCGCGGGTCGGGATAAACGTATAAGCCTTTATCCAAATTAATCACCGCATCAAAATGAACTTGTCCGTTGTCTTCATTATCAACCCAAATCGAATTAGTATCGACATAATAATTAGCATTTTGCACCAGTTTAATATATCCGACTTTTACTTTGGTCGGTGGTGTAAGGTTTACTACATGTTGTGGCAAGGGAATTTGCTGGTCGGCACAACCGAATAATGCGAACATACTCAGAATCAAAAGGACTTTTTTCATAGAATCTCCTTGTATATTAATTGTTAGTATTTGACGCGATGACCGTAACTTTCAATAATGGTCTTAATGTGTTCTAGCGATTCTTTGCTTGGCGGCATAACATCCTCAAGCTCATAGTCAAAACCAAGCGTTTTCCATTTATGCGCACCAAGACGATGATATGGAAGCAATTCGACTTTTTCGATGTTTTCCATGCCTTGAA
>CAURMH010000059.1:0-7375 GCA_963525745.1 uncultured Pasteurellaceae bacterium
CAGCTCATCGACCGTTTGGCACCCCGATGAAGCCTTGGTGATATGTGTGTGTTGTTTAAGTTAAAAATTGACTCTTTTTTATGAAAAAAGAGCGGTGCGATTTATACCACAAAGTGCGGTTAAAAACTAGTATATTTCATGTTGGGTTGGCAATAAAATCTAAGACTAAGTAAAAAAGCTGAATTAATTGAATTCAGCTTCTTATATAGAGTTAATTAAAATAGATGCTTTTAGAAAGCCACCGCTTTTAAGTAGCGATTACGCTTGACCTTTAACCGCTTTTAAGCCAGGGAACGGAGCAGGTGTACCCACACGTTCTAACGCTTCTTCGATACGGATTAATTGGTTGTATTTCGCGATACGGTCGGAACGGCTCATTGAACCGGTTTTGATTTGACCTGCTGCCGTACCTACTGCCAAGTCAGCAATGGTCGCATCTTCGGTTTCACCGGAACGGTGAGAGACCACAGCAGTGTAGCCTGCATCTTTTGCCATTTTGATTGCAGCCAAGGTTTCGGTTAAAGAACCAATTTGGTTGAATTTGATTAAGATGGAGTTCGCGATACCTTTTTCGATACCTTCTTTTAAGATTTTGGTATTGGTTACGAATAAGTCGTCACCGACTAATTGAACGCGGTCGCCCAATACTTTAGTTTGGTATGCGAAGCCTTCCCAGTCCGATTCATCCTGACCGTCTTCGATAGACACGATTGGGTATTGTTTGGTTAATTCTTCAAGATAGTGTGTGAATTCTTGAGACGTGAATGAACGACCTTCGCCTTTCATTTCATATTTGCCGGTTTCTTTGTTGTAGAACTCGGAAGAGGCGCAGTCCATTGCCAAGGTCACATCTTTACCTAATACATAACCTGCTTTTTCTACGGCTTCTTTGATACAGGCTAACGCATCAGCGTTAGAGGCTAAGTTTGGCGCAAAACCACCTTCGTCACCTACAGCTGTGCTCATGCCTTTAGATTTTAATACTTTCGCCAAGTTGTGGAATACTTCTGCACCGATGCGAAGTGCTTCACGTAAGGTTTTTGCGCCGACCGGTTGAATCATAAATTCTTGAATATCAACGTTATTATCCGCGTGTTCACCACCGTTAATGATGTTCATCATTGGTAATGGCATTGAATATACGCCCGGTGTGCCATTGAGTTCGGCGATATAAGCGTAAAGCGGAAGACCTTTGGATGCCGCCGCTGCTTTGGCGTTAGCAAGAGATACGGCAAGAATCGCATTAGCGCCGAATTTGGATTTATTTTCTGTGCCGTCTAAATCAATCATAATTTGGTCAATTTCAGCTTGGTTTGATGCGTCTTTACCAAGAATTGCCTCTGCAATCGGACCATTTACCGCAGCAACTGCTTTTAAAACACCTTTACCTAGGAAACGGGATTTGTCGCCGTCGCGTAATTCCAAGGCTTCGCGAGAGCCGGTTGACGCGCCGGATGGAGCCGCTGCGAGGCCCACGAAACCGCCTTCTAAATGCACTTCGGCTTCAACAGTTGGATTACCGCGAGAGTCGATAATTTCGCGACCGATGACTTTAACGATTTTTGCCATTTTATTTTCCTCATACAAAGTTAATTAAAATTAGTTAGGCGAACTTACACGCGCATATAATAAAGTAATTTTGTTATTTTGTCTTTGTTAAAATGAGCATGCTTTGATCTGTGTCGTATTTATCTTAAGTGCGGTTATTTTTATGTCGGTTTTACAAAGGTTTTTGAGCGATTTTATGTAGCCGAATCAAGCGGAAAACAAATAAGGCCCGTTTAGGCCTTATTTGTTATTGTTATTCATTGTGCGATTATTGACTGATTACCGTAATTCCGCCCATATAAGGTCGTAACGCTTCCGGCACGGTAATTGAACCGTCGGCATTTTGATAATTTTCAAGAACCGCAACCAGTGTTCGCCCGACCGCGAGACCGGAACCGTTTAATGTATGAACAAGGCGTGTTTTTTTATCGGTTTTTGATTTGCAACGTGCCTGCATGCGACGAGCCTGGAAGTCCCACATGTTTGAACAGGAAGAAATTTCGCGATAAGTATTTTGCGCCGGCACCCAAACTTCTAAATCATAGGTTTTACAAGAGCCAAACCCCATATCGCCGGTACAAAGGAGGACTTTGCGATAAGGCAGATTCAGTAATTGAAGCACTTTTTCCGCATCGCCGGTCAGCTCTTCTAAGGCTTCCATTGATTTTTCAGGTGCCACGATTTGAACCATTTCCACCTTGTCGAATTGATGCATTCGAATTAAGCCGCGTGTGTCGCGTCCGTAAGAACCCGCTTCTGAACGGAAACAAGGCGTATGTGCGGTCATTTTTATAGGCAAATCCGCTTCGTCTAAAATTTCGTCGCGCACGAGATTGGTGACGGGCACTTCCGCCGTTGGAATTAAGGCGTAAGGCACTTCG
This sequence comes from uncultured Pasteurellaceae bacterium, assembly GCA_963525745.1. GTDB lineage: Bacteria > Pseudomonadota > Gammaproteobacteria > Enterobacterales > Pasteurellaceae > CAURMH01. Next base: position 2,430 of record CAURMH010000059.1, read on the forward strand.
CCTTCCAACGGTTTCGTATGGAATAAATCTTCGCCGAATTTAGGTAATTGGCCGGTTCCATAAAGGCTGGCATGATTGACCAAATAAGGTACGTAGGTTTCTACGTAGCCGTGTTTTTCTGTATGCAGATCAAGCATAAATTGGGCAAGGGCTCGATGAAGCTTGGCAATTTGCCCTTTCATGACGGCAAAACGTGCACCGCTTAATTTAGCGCCGGCGGCAAAATCCAATCCGTTCGCTTGTTCACCCAGAGAAACGTGATCTTTGATTTCAAAATCGAAAACCCGCGGCGTTCCCCAACGTAAAATTTCTTTATTTTCGCTATCGTCTTTGCCTAAGGGAACCTCATCGGCAGGCAGATTCGGAATGGAAAGGGCAATACGATTAATTTCCGCTAAAACGGTTTCTAGTTCCGCTTTTGCTTCGTTTAACTGCGTCCCCATATTATCCACTTCGGCAAGTAGCGGAGTGATGTCTTCACCGCGGGCTTTGGCTGCGCCGACGGCTTTGGAACGCGCATTGCGATCCGCTTGTAAGGTTTCCGTTTTAACTTGCAACGCCTTACGTTGTTCTTCCAGAGAGGCCAATTGTTCCGTATCAAGGGTAAAATTTCGTTTTATCTTTAGTTGTTCTGCGATTTCGGCAAGATTATTGCGCAGTAGATTTGGATCGATCATAAAACTTCCTATGGAATAATGTAATTGAACGGGAACATTTTAACTGGAATCGTTTTAAGAAACCAGCTAAAAAGAGGGGGAGGTTTCTTCGGCGTTATCCGAAACATTGATTTTTTTGACCGCACTTTATTGGCGCCCGAGATTTGGCGACGTAGCGATTTTATCTGCGGAATCGAGCGACGATAGAGGCGCTAAGTTTTGACGATAAATAATATTTGTGATCCAGGTCAAAAATTTAATATTTATCGCTTACAGTTTTTGGTAAAAACGGTAGAATAAAACCGGTTTTAACAAATAGGGAGAAGTTAATATGTTTCCGGAATTTCGCGATTTAATCACTAAATTAAAAAATAATGATTCACATTTCGACAAATTGTTTGAAAAACATAATGAATTGGATCAGGAAATTAAAAATAAAGAAGCCAACATCGAATTGGCAACAAAAACAGAAATTGAGATTTTGAAAAAAGAAAAATTGCGTGTTAAAGACCAATTGTATGCCTATTTAAAATCAAAAGCCTAGTCGTTTTGATAAAGCACTGATTTAGCGCCGTTGTTAGTTTAATAACAACGGCGCTTTTTGTTTAACTTGCCGCTAATTTTTTATGAAGCATTTGGAGCGCGTAAATATCCATCGAATCTAAATGTTTCATGCTGAGTACAATGGCTTCGGCTCCGGTAATCGTGGTGAATAACGGAATTTTGCGTTGTAATGCACCGGTACGGATTGCATGGCTATCGGCAATATTTTCGGCAGAGTTGCCGATGATATTGATGATCATCGCGATTTCGCCGTTTTTAATGGCGTCCACAATATGCGGGCGACCTTCGCGCACTTTGTTGACGATTTGCGTCACAATGCCGTGTTTGCGCAGGAATTTTGCCGTGCCCATGGTGGCGCACAAGCCGTAGCCTTCTTCCTGCAAACGACGTGCCACCGGCAATAAACGGGCTTTATCATTGTCGTCCACGGACAAGAACACTTTGCCGGTTTTCGGAATGCGTTCGCCTGCGCCGAGTTCCGCTTTCAGAAAGGCTTCAGAGAAAGTTTTGCCCACGCCCATGACTTCACCGGTGGAACGCATTTCCGGCCCCAGCACCACGTCTACGCTCGGGAATTTAATGAACGGGAATACCGCTTCTTTCACCGAGTAATACGCCGGAATCACTTCGCCTGCCACGCCCTGTTCTTTCAGGCTGATGCCCGCCATCACGCGCGCGGCGATTTTTGCCAACGAACGGCCGGTGGCTTTGCTCACGAATGGCACGGTGCGACTGGCGCGCGGATTTACTTCCAACACATACACCACATCATTTTGTACGGCAAATTGCACGTTCATCAACCCCACCACGTTCAACGCTTGCGCCATAGCGACGGTTTGACGGCGAATTTCATCTTGAATGGCTTCGCTTAAAGAATACGGCGGCAAAGAACACGCGGAATCACCGGAATGAATCCCCGCCTGTTCAATATGTTGCATAATGCCGCCGATAATCACTTGCTCGCCATCGGCGATACAATCCACGTCCACTTCAATGGCGTTATTCAGAAAATGATCAAGCAAAATCGGACTGTCGTTGGAGACGGACACCGCCTCGCGCATATAACGATTGAGTTCTTCGTCGTTATACACAATTTGCATGGCGCGACCGCCTAGCACATAAGACGGACGCACCACCAGCGGATAAACCACTTCGTTCGCTAACGCTATCGCCTCCTGCGCATTGCGTGCAGTGCGGTTTTCCGGTTGTTTTAAGTTGAGATCGCGCAGAATTTGTTGGAAACGTTCACGGTCTTCCGCCGCGTCAATGCTGTCGGCGGAGGTGCCGATAATGTTCACGCCGTTTTCATACAACGCATTGGCAAGTTTGAGCGGAGTTTGTCCGCCGTAATGCACAATCACGCCCCACGGTTTTTCTACGTGAATGATTTCCAATACATCTTCCAAGGTGAGTGGCTCGAAATACAAACGATCGGAGGTATCAAAATCCGTAGAAACCGTTTCCGGGTTGCAGTTCACCATGATGGTTTCAAAACCACTTTCGCGTAGTGCAAGGGCGGCGTGCACACAGCAGTAATCAAATTCGATGCCTTGCCCGATACGGTTCGGTCCGCCGCCTAAAATCATCACTTTCTTGCGATCGCTCGGATGGGCTTCGCACTCTTCTTCGTAAGTGGAATAAAGATACGCAGTGTCCGATTTGAATTCGCCCGCGCAGGTGTCCACCCGTTTGTAAACGGGATGCAAACCGTAAGAAATGCGTAAATTTCTTACCGCACTTTCCTCTGCCTTAACCAGCTGGGCGATACGTTTATCGGAGAAGCCTTTGCGTTTCAGGTAACGTAAAAAAGTGCGGTCTAAATCGGCGATGTTTTTCTTCGCAAGGGCGAGTTCTTCCAATACTAGGTCTTCCACCTGACGTAAAAACCAAGGATCGATTTTGCTGTAATGATGCACTTCTTCTAGACTAAATCCCGCGCCGAAAGCGTCCGCCACATACAAAATCCGATTCGGCCCCGGGTTGCCCAATTCCTGACGGATTTTTTCCGGCTGTTCGGAAAGCAGATTAAAGCCGCAAATGCCCGTTTCCAAGCCGCGTAAGGCTTTTTGCAAGGATTCTTGGAAGGTACGCCCCATCGCCATCACCTCGCCCACGGATTTCATTTGCGTGGTTAAGCGATCGTCCGCTTTCGGGAATTTTTCAAAGGTGAAACGCGGCACTTTGGTGACCACATAGTCAATAGACGGCTCAAATGAAGCTGGGATTAAACCGCCTGTGATGTCGTTGCGTAGCTCATTAAGCGTGTAGCCCACGGCAAGTTTTGCCGCCACTTTGGCAATCGGGAAGCCGGTGGCTTTGGAAGCCAACGCAGAAGAACGGCTCACGCGCGGGTTCATTTCAATCACGATCATTTCGCCGTTCGCCGGGTTCACTGCAAATTGCACGTTGGAACCGCCCGTATCCACACCGATTTCACGCAACACCGCCAGGCTGGCGTTACGCATGATTTGATATTCTTTGTCGGTTAAGGTTTGCGCGGGGGCAACGGTGATGGAATCGCCGGTGTGTACGCCCATTGGGTCAAAGTTTTCGATGGAACACACGATAATGCAGTTGTCCGCTTTATCGCGCACCACTTCCATTTCGTATTCTTTCCAGCCCAACACGGATTGCTCGATTAACAACTCGTGGGTCGGCGATGCGTCAAATCCGCGCTCGCAAATGGCTTGGAATTCGTCGCGGTTATAGGCAATGCCGCCGCCCGAACCGCCCATGGTGAAGGACGGGCGAATTAAGGTCGGGAAGCCCACTTCTTCCTGCGCTTTCCAGGCTTCATCAAAGGTATGGCAAACGAAGGATTTCGGCGTATTCAAGCTGATTTTCGCCATGGCTTCTTTGAAACGCCCGCGATCTTCCGCTTTATCAATAGCATCTTCCGTGGCGCCGATAAGCTCCACGCCGTATTTTTTCAGCACGCCGTTTTTGGATAAATCCAAGGCGCAGTTTAACGCCGTTTGTCCGCCCATAGTCGGCAAAATGGCATCCGGGCGTTCTTTCTCGATGATTTTTTCTACGGTTTGCCATTGAATCGGCTCAATGTAAGTCACATCCGCCATATTCGGATCGGTCATGATGGTCGCCGGGTTGGAATTCACCAACACCACGCGATACCCTTCCTCACGCAACGCCTTACACGCCTGCGCGCCGGAATAGTCAAATTCACACGCCTGACCGATCACAATCGGCCCCGCCCCAATAATTAAAATCGTGTTTATGTCTGTACGTTTTGGCATTTTTGTTTTCTCACTGTAAAACGATTAAAAATTACTCACAATCAAACTTATTTGACTGTTCGCCCTTCAGACCGTTGGTAAACCAACGTTCAAAATCCTTCGGATTTTGTAACCGCACTTTGGGTTGATATTGCTGATAGCGCAAGCGTTTACGCTTATGCTGTAAATTCTGTTTTGGCACAAGCGTGGACGCTTGCGCCATCGGTTATCAGTCATTTAAATTTCCCAACAACTTTACCGATTAAATAAATTAAAAGTTCAATGATAAAAGTAGCAAAAACAGCGATTGCCCCAGAAACCAATAAAATTTTCCACCACTCAGTATCAGCAAACATCTTGACTAAAATACAACCGCTTAGAATCCAGCTAATACTTATCAAACCAAATGTTAGCTTGTTATATTTAAGAAATAGGCTTTCCATCGCGCCTTGAATAATTCCGCCGATAATTTCACGAAGTATTCCAATCAAAA
>CAURMH010000060.1:0-7209 GCA_963525745.1 uncultured Pasteurellaceae bacterium
TTTGAAGGAATGTGAATGGCGTTTTAATCACAATGAAATAAAATCTCAAATTTCCTTTTTGAAACAATTGATTAAGGGGAGTTTAGTTATCTAGTACAGCCCCAAAAACAATTTAATTCGATGATTCCTTGTAAAAAAATCCAAAACGCCTAGACTAAATCCACTTGCCGGATGGATTCTCATCGAGGTGAGTATGGTCGATGATCAACAAGGCAATCGCCATATCATGTCGCAAACTTTTTATTTTTCGACCGCACTTTTATTTCGCCAAGCTTAGGTTTCCCTTTGCTCAAACTTACGGAGTTTACTATGTCTTCCGCGCATTCTTTTCCCATTGTTTGGACGATCGCCGGTTCCGATTGCTGCGCCGGCGCCGGCTTGCAAGCCGATTTACATACCTTTCATGATTTTAATGTTATCGGAAATTCTATCGTCAGCGCCGTCACGGCGCAGCATCCTCACGGTGTATTATCCGTTACGACGGTCGACGAAGAAACCTACCGCCGGCAATTTGAAGCGTTGTTGATTCAGGGGTTTCCGGATGCCATAAAAATCGGTTTGCTGTGCAATGGCACACAAATTGCCTTATTGGCTGAAACGATTAGGTATATCCGCGCCCATTCAAGCAAACCGGTATTTGTCGTGTACGATCCCGTTGCGACGGCAAGTAGCGGACAAAAATTGTCCGATGTCACGACGCTGCTACCAAAAATAAAAACGCAACTTCTTCCCTTGATCGATCTTCTTACGCCGAATGCGCATGAGCTCGCCCGACTGACTATGCTGCCCGAAAACGCAATCAGGAACGAAGAACAAGTGATTCGTTGTGCCGATTTACTGCGTGAATTAGGGGTGAAAGCGATTTTGGCGAAGGGCGGACATTTTACATTTACGGAAAATGAAATTTGTGACTACTTAATTGAAGAATCCGGTGTAAGCCGTTTTTATCACCCGCGAATTGACAGCGTCAATACGCATGGAACAGGTTGCACGCTTGCGGCGGCAATTGCGGCGATGTCGGCGAAAGGATTTCGTCTGCAAGATAGCGTAACGGTTGCCGTAGCTTATTTACAGCAAGGATTGCGCAATTCATCACCACACGGACAGACCGCCTTAGCATCGGTAAAACATTCGGGCTATCCGGTTCGACGCCATGATTTTCCACGCACCGACCTGATGGATTTCCCATTGACTTTGCCGAAACAGCCGTTTGCGGCGACGGAACAAAAATTGGGATTGTATCCCGTCGTCGACAGTGTTGTCTGGATTGAAAAGCTGATTCACGCCGGCGTTAAAACCTTACAAATTCGTCTTAAAAATCAACCGCACTTTGAAACAGAAGAACAAATTAAACGGGCGATTGCGCTTGCAAGACAACATCAAGTGCGGTTATTTATTAATGATTATTGGCAATTGGCGGTTAAATACGGCGCTTACGGCGTCCATTTAGGACAAGAGGATTTGGCCACGGCCGATTTAACCGCTATTCAGCAGGCGGGATTACGTTTAGGGGTTTCGACACACGGTTATTTTGAAATGATGCGTGTTTTTGCGTTGCGCCCTTCTTATATTGCCTGCGGGCCAATTTTTCCAACGGCAACGAAAGTCATGCAAACGCTACCGCAAGGCGTCCAAAATTTAATACGCTATGTTACGTTGGCAGAGGGCATTCCTACCGTCGCCATCGGCGGCATTAAGCTCATGGATTTTCCGTCCGTCTTGGCTGCAGGTGTCGGAAGTATTGCGGTAGTCAGCGCAATTATGCAAGCGGAAAATTGGCAAAGTGCGGTCGAAAAAGGGCGGATTTTCTTTAACCGCCCTGAGTGCTGAATGTTTGACGAATTAGGCAAAAACCGCGTCTAAAATCAACGCAATGCCGTCTTCATTATTGGACGCGGTCACCCGTTTGGCGATTTGTTTAATGGCTTCCGGCGCATTGCCCATGGCGATGCCCAAACCGACATTTTGTAACATATCAATGTCGTTATAATTGTCGCCGAATGCCAAACATTCTTCCATTTTGACATTGAAATAGTTTTCCAAGAAACGCACCGCATTGCCTTTTGTCGCCGATTTGTGCATGACTTCCAAAAAATTATCAAGGGAGCGGCAAACGTTTAAATTGGGAAATTCGGCTTTGAGGCGATGTTCAATGGTGATGATTTCGTCGGCGTCGCCGATAATTTGAATTTTATGCGGCGAATAAACCATGCTTTCGTCGTAAGGATCAATTTGAATTCCGGTCACCCCTCGTTCAAAAATAACCCATTTATTGTTCACATCGCGCGCGACGCAATCATTGTCGGTATAATAATTTACGCCTAATGCCGGATGGCGTATTAATATACGATTAATGGCTTGCACATCTTCCGCCGGAATATTTATCGAATAAAGTGCATTTAAATTGTGATCTAAAATCAACGCGCCGCTAAAGGCGACAATCACATTGCAATTTTCAATTTTCTTGGCATAAGGCAAAATGCCGAGTGGCGAGCGGGCGGAAATCGGCACAAAAGGAATGCCTTTTTTCGTGATACGTTGAATCGCCTTTAAGGTTTTAGGGGAAATTTTGTGATCCGAGGTTAATAGCGTGCCGTCAAAATCACTGAATATGGCTTTATACATAATGGCTCCAAATTTTTTAAGGTAATTTTTCCGATAAATAAGGATCCGCAAAGCCCAGTTTCTGTATAATTTGCGTTTCTAACCCTTCCATTTCTTCCGCTTCGTCGTCTTGCATATGATCATAGCCCAACAAATGTAAACTGCCGTGCACCACCATATGCGCCCAATGCGCCATTAGCGGTTTTTCTTGTTCTGCCGCCTCACGTTCCACCACTTGGCGACAAATCACCAAATCGCCTAATAGCGGTAATTCCACTTCATCAGGACATTCAAAAGGAAATGAAAGCACGTTAGTCGGGCGATCTTTGCCGCGATAAGTTAAATTTAAGTCGTGGCTTTCCGCTTCATCCACAATACGCACGGTCATTTCTATATTATCGCTTTCCGGCCGCACCGCTGCCGTCGCCCATTCTGTGATCTGCGCTTCGGTCGGTAAACCGTCGGTATTTTCGCAGACGATTTGCAAATCAATTAACATATTCCCCATGGAATCCTCCTAAAACGTGTCTAAAATCGACCGCGCTTTTTCACGTTCGGCGTTACGTTGCGCCGCCCATTCTTGTCGGCGAAGCTCATCTTCCGCTTCCCAGGTTTCATAAGCCTGCACGACTTTCGCTACGACAGGATGGCGCACAATGTCTTTGCTATCAAAATAATTAAAGCTCAATTCCGGCACGTTTTCCAAAACGTCAATGGCATGACGCAAACCGGATTTTGTACTGCGCGGCAGGTCGATTTGCGTAATATCGCCGGTAATGACCGCTTTAGAATTAAACCCGATACGCGTGAGGAACATTTTCATTTGTTCAATGGTCGTATTTTGACTTTCATCCAGAATAATAAAACTGTCGTTTAACGTGCGTCCGCGCATATAAGCCAACGGCGCAATTTCGATCACATTGCGTTCCATCAATTTTTGCACGCGTTCGAATCCAAGCATTTCAAACAACGCATCATAAAGCGGACGTAAATACGGTTCGATTTTTTGCCCTAAATCCCCCGGCAGAAAGCCTAATTTTTCACCGGCCTCTACGGCCGGTCGCGTTAATAATAGGCGACGAATTTCCTGTCGTTCTAAGGCTTCCACTGCAGCGGCAACGGCCAAAAACGTTTTTCCCGTGCCGGCCGGCCCAATGCCAAAACTAATATCGTGGGTGAGAATATTGTGTAAGTACTGAAGTTGATTTACGCCGCGTGGTTTAATCATACCGCGCTTGGTTTTGATTGCGGTGTTGTAAACATGGCTTTCCATGCGTTCCGGTTCCGCTTGCGACAACATTCGACTTTCCTGCAACGCCATATGAACATCTTGCAAATCCAATTCTTTCACCTTGCCTTTAATCGGCGCGGTGTCGAGATATAAATCTTGAATTAATTTAACCGCACTTCGACTCAATTTTTCGTGGTGCGGTTTGGGATTTTCTTCATTTGATTTAATGGTAAACGTAAAATTGTTGCGGGAAATTTCAAGGTTGAATTCTTTTTCGATAAGTTTAAGGTGATCGTCAAAAGCGCCGCAGAGCGATTGTAACCGCGCATTGTCTTGCGGTTCTAGCGTAAAAGTCGTCATTAAATTTGTAGGAATGCGTTTTAATTGGCGGTATTTTATATGAATTACGGGAAATTTAAAATCGGGTTTCAAGAATAACAATAAAGTGAAACCCGATTTTAAAATAAACAAACGATTATTTTAATTCCGGAAATAACATCCGAATAACATCCAACGTTACCCGACGCGATTGCCCTGCAAACGGAAAAATATGCATCATCATCATCGGATTAAAATTCGCTTCGATGACGCCCCAAGACAGCAAATTCGGTTCTGCCGGCTTTTTCAAATCCGGAATAATCAAATCGACGCCGCAGACGGCCGCACCCATCGCTTTCGTAATGCCAACGGCAAGCTGTTTATAGCTTTCGTGCATTTCGTCGGTCATGTCAATGGAATCGCCGCCGGTGCTAATATTAGAGTTGGCGCGTAGCTGTACAAGTTGATCTTTTGCCGGTACAGAATCGACGGTTAAGCCTTGTTCTTTAAGCTGAAGCTGCTCGATATCGCCCAACGCGATCTTCTTCAATGGCGTACGACTGCCGTCACCACGTAATGGATGGGCATTTTTCGCCGCGACCAATTCGGCAACGGTATGCAAACCGTCGCCAATCACATTGGCCGGTACGCGTAATAATACAGCCAGCGTTTTATCGCCGAGCACAAAGAAACGGTATTCCGTGCCGACCAAATAATCTTCCACCATGATTTCTTTGTCTTCACGGAAGGCGATTTCCACCGCTTTGGCGAAATCATCATGATCCTGCACGCCTTGTTGGAAAATGCTAATACCTAAACCGAAATTAGTGGATTTCGGTTTTATGACCACCGCGCGATTTTCAAAAAGCGGGAAATTATCGACCGCACTTTTCAAATCGGTAAATTCCATACTTTGTGGCACATTAAATCCCGCTTTCGCTAAAACTTTTTTAGTGACCACTTTATTTTCCATAATTAACGGCGAAATATAGCTGTCGTGCGAGGTCATGTTGCCGTTTTTGACATATTCCAAATGATCGCCGAATTGCAGGCTTAAAAATTGATCGCGTTCATCCAAAATCTCTACTTTCAATCCTTTTTGGATCGCATCAAACATCAACGCCTGCGTGGAAAGCTCCATATTATCGAAGGCGGAAAGGGCATAAAAACGCGCAAAAGCCTGTTTTTTATTTCGTCGGGCAATTTCTGCGCCCAGCTTTTGATAACCGCCCGCCTGTTCAATCGCGGCGACCACTTTGGCGCATAAGGTTTGGGTCGGATCATCAAATTGCGTTAATTTATCCTGTAAAATCGATTTGATCTCATCGTCCGCATGAATTTGCTCAAGCATATTTTTCATCGCAAGAAGAAGCGATTTTCCCTCCTCCGCATAAGCCGTCGGTTGACGCGGATCTTCCCAAGCAACCGCCATTAAACGATCCTTACCTAATGCCACGCCTTGTTGATCCGGCGTTTCATCAAGCCAGGCCATCAATAAAATAAAGTAATGAATAAAACGCGCATCTTCCAGCGTAATGCCATAAGGCGCAAACGGGTTTAAATCAAATAAGCGAAATTCCAAATATTGAATTCCCGTCGCCACTAATTCTCGCGCCTTTTTAGCGCCGCGTAAACGAACGTTAGAATAAAATTCCTTTTCTGCGATTAATTTACCGCTGTTCACCCAATGTTCCAAGCTGTCTGCGTAGGCCGGTAAACTATCGAAGGAAACCTGAATTTCAGGCGCATTGACATAGCCGTACTGTCCGGAACGTAAGCTGCGTACGTACTGATTTGCTTTCAGTGGCGAACCCTCGCGGAAATATTCGGCCTCCACCGTCGGCGTCGCCGAAAGCAAATAAAGTAAAACCCATTGATAACGCAGGAAATTCTTAGCGATTTTAAGATATAAATCATTCTGAAAATCGACCGCACTTTGCCGCGCCGTTTGCGCTTTAAATAAGGCCGACACTAACGCCGGATCCAATTGAAAGTTATAATGAATGCCGCTGACCATTTGTTTATATTTACCGTAACTTTTCACTAAATGTTCACGGTAGGCCACATCTTCGGGATTATCCAGTTGCGCAACCTTGATTTGATCTTCCTGCGGTAAACCGGCCGGCATACTGAATGGAAAAATATATTCATTATCGGGCAGCGTCCGCAGCGCCACTTCATGAATAGCCGAAAGCCAACGTAATGTATCTTCCAATTTTTTATTCGGCGGCGTAATCAATTCAAGCTGACTTTCGGCAAAATCCGTTTGAATATAGGGGTGAAAAGAACGATTACCAAAGGCGTTCGGATGCGCCGTAGTGACCACCGAACCGTCCGCATGCACCCGCTGACTTTCTTTTTCGATACCAAAGGAACCTTGCTGAAACAGGCGCTCAAGGCGATTATTTTTAATAATTTGTTGAATTTTCATTGTATTTTCCAAGTTAAATCACGGCGAGTATTATTCCACATTATGAAAAAGAATAAGCATGAATGAAATAAAAAAATCGCATTAAATATAAGTGTTAAGCATAACACATCTCCAACATTTTCAAAATTATATGGCTGGCGCACAAAGTCAATGCGCCCGTCCTCTCAGTCATTGCGTTGTACATTGATGAAATGACGACAAAACGTTTAAATTTTTGACCGCACTTGCGCATAAAAAAGTGACCTGCCCGTTACCGAACAGATCACTTTATTGACGCTAATTAACGTGATATAGGCTTAATTACCAAGCATATCCCACGCCAACCGTACCGACAACATCGCCTTGCGTATTCACGCTACCGGATAATTTAAATTTCACTTTATTGTTATCCGACAAACGAGAATAACCCACAGCGATAGCCGACTCACTGCGATAAGTACTTGCCGCCGCAGACGCCATTGAACCGCCGGCAAAATGAATTTCCGGTAGGCCGGCAATGGCCGCCGCGCCCGCAATACCCGAACGAGCCTCTTTATTTACTCGATTGAGTCGTTTATCAAGCTGGTCGACACGATTCGACAAACCTTTTACAGCCTCAGGTGAGCCACCGGACATATTATTAATC
>CAURMH010000061.1:0-7173 GCA_963525745.1 uncultured Pasteurellaceae bacterium
CGCGCAAAATGAAATTCGGCGTGTCAGAAGGCATGATTCTTTCTGCCGGCACAGGCGGCAGCGATTTATTCTTACTTTCGGCGGACAGTGGCGTGACAGCGGGTATGCAAGTCAAATAATTCGTTATGATAAATAGGAAAAAAAGGCAACTACTTTAATCAGCCCCGAAATACGCTATTAATTCAAGAACTGATGACGATATTGTGTCGAATTCAGTTCTTTTAATCTCAGTGAAATTCATCGGGGTTATAATGCTTACTTTTCCATTTAAATGCCGCTCAAATTGACCGCACTTTCACAATAAATTTAAAGCCGGCTTAACGCTTGCTCCAGCTTCTGCCGTTCCTCCGGTGTCAGGGCCTGTCCCATTTGGTTGGTAAGAATAAAAAAATCCTCGGCTTTTTCGCCGACCGTCGTAATTTTGGCATTTAATAAATTTAGTTTGAGTGCACTGAAAATTCGGCTGACTTCGGCTAACAAACCGGCTTTGTCCAATGTAATGAGTTCAAGCGCTGTGTGAGCCGCTTTGTGGGACTGTAAAAAACGAACCTCGGTTTTCACGGAAAAATGCGCCAGTCGATAATTCCCTATTTCGCCCGATTTCGCCGCTTCATCGCTTTGTAATGCTTTTGTTAATGCCTCTTCCAGTTCGCGACGACGGTCAAAACGCGCTAATGTGCCGTCAAGTTCCGTGATGATAAAACTATCAAAAACATATCCGTTATCGGCCGTTAAAATTTGAGCATCATGAATACTGAATTTTTTGGCGCCGATTGTGCAAACGACTTTATGGAACAAATTCGTCTGATCGGGACAATAAATAAACACTTCCGTTCCGCCGAGGGAAAAACGGTTACTGATTTTAACTAAAATATCGCCATTAAAATCAACGAGCAAGGCAGTATGCCAAGCAATTTGTTTCGGGCTATTGCGTAAAAAATAATCTGCCGGACAGCGCTGCCAAAAAGCAAGAATCTTGTCGGTTGATAAACAAGGATGGCTTTGCGTTAAAATAAGCAAGGCTTGCTCTCGGTTTTCTCGAATTTTTTCTTTATTATCCAATAAGATATCCATTCCTTGTTGAAATTGTCGACCGGTTAAATCATACAATGCGGCAAAGAGGGAACGTTTCCAGCTATTCCATAAGGTGACGTTGGTTGCGCAAATATCAGCCACCGTCAGGCAGGTCAAATAGTCCAATCGAACGCGATTTTTTACGCTTTCGGCAAATTGTAGAACGACTTCAGGATCATGAATATCGCGTCGCTGCGCCGTGATCGACATCAAAAGATGTGACCTGACCAGCCAAGCCATCGTTTCAATCTCCCGTCGGTCAAAGCCGTGGTATTCGGCAAATTCGGTAATCTCTATTGAACCTAATTCGGCATGATCTCCCCCCCGACCTTTCGCAATATCATGAAAAAGCGCCGCGATATATAATAAAGTGCGGTCGGAAATTCGGCTAAAAATACGATGACAAATCGGGTGAGATTCGACCGCACTTTGTGCCAAAAAGCTTTCCAACTTTAACATCACTCGCAATGTATGTTCGTCCACCGTATAAATATGGAACAAATCAAACTGCATGAGACCTTCAATACCGGACCATTGCGGCAAATAAGCGGTCAATACGCCATATTGATGCATCGGTAAAAAAGCGCGACGAATCGCATTCGGTCGATTAAATAAACGAATAAACCGTTCGCGTGCTTCAGGCAGTTCGCAAAGTTTTTGCGATAACGATTCCAAGGCAAGTTGTAACTGACGTAAAGCGGAGGAATGAATTTCCGCCTGCAGATATTCGGTAAGGTAAAAAAAGAGATCCAAAATACGCGCCGGCGTACATAAAAAAACATCGGGGCGGCGTAGGGTCAAACTTTGTCCGATAAGCTGAAAATCTTCGTCCAAATCGTGAACGGGCAGGTTGTGTTGCGTGGAAAGAAAATGCTCCCGATAATGTTTAATTAAAATATCACTTAAACGGGAAATAACGCGTAAAGCCTGAAAAAAACGTTTCATCATTTTTTCCACGCCACGATTGCCTTCCCCTTGGAAACCGAGCATGTCCGCCACTTTAATTTGACGATCGAATAATAATCGATTGTCATAGCGCTTTAAAAACAAATGTAAAACGAACCGCACTTTGAAAAGAAATGTTTGGCTGTCGATTAATTGATGATATTCGGCAGGATAAATAAACCCGCACGCTAAAATTTCTTCTAAGGTTGACGCCCCTGTATGGCGTAACGCAATCCAATAGATGAGATGTAAATCGCGCAATCCGCCCGGGCTATATTTTATGTCGGGTTCAAGGTTGTAACTGGTATTGTGATAACGTTGATAGCGTTCCGCCTGCTCTTTAATTTTCGCCTCAAAAAAAGCGGATTTATCCCAAAAATCCGGCTTCGTTAAAATATGTCTAAGTTGTTCAAATAATGAACGCTCTCCGAATAAATAGCGTGATTCCAACAAATTCGTAGCAATGGAAATGTCTTCTTTTCCTTCCGTTTCACATTCTTCTAAAGTGCGAACGCTATGCCCTACGTCAAAGCCGCAATCCCATAAAAATTGAACAAATTGCGCGATTTTTTCTTCCGTTGGCGGCGCCATCGTTCGTTCGGAAAGGAATAAAAAATCAAGATCCGATAATGGAAATATTTCCTTCCGCCCATAACCGCCAACGGCAATTAACGCCAGCCCGACTTGGGGCAGCTCAAAATGCGACCACAACCGAACCAATAATGCATCGCAAAATGCCGTTCGATTTTCAAGCAATTCAAACACGGTATAGTATGAAAAATGGGCGATTTCAAATTGCTTTAAATTTTCTTTCTGAATTTTGACCGCACTTGAGGTGAGGGGAAAATGAAAATCCGGTGTAAAAAGCATCATTTTATTCCATAAGCGTCGATTGAATTGAAAAATGAATTGATCATGAGAAAAATAACCGTTAAAGAAAAAGCCCACAAATCGTGAGCTTCGTTATCACTAGGCATTTATCATAATACGCTGAATTCTTCCTTCAGCGATTTCTTCATCGCGAATTGTCATTACTTCACAACCGCTTTCCGTTACCACAATTTGATGTTCAAACTGTGCAGAATGGCTACGATCTTTCGTTTTCACCGTCCAGCCGTCGCCCATTAGCCGCACTTCTTTCTTACCGGCGTTGATCATGGGTTCAATCGTAAACACCATGCCCGGTTTTAAAATGACGCCGCCATCATCCGCATAATAATGTAAAACTTGCGGTTCGCTGTGAAATTCGGTACCGATGCCGTGGCCGCAATATTCACGCACAACGCTGAACCCTTGCGCTTCCGTATATTTTTGCACGGCACGCCCGATTTCATTTAAACGCACGCCGGATTTCACCGCGCGAATACCGGTGTATAAGGCTTCTTGCGCCGCTTCGACTAACTTTTTACTGCGAATATTGGTTTCGCCCACAATATACATTTTAGAATTATCGCCGTAATAACCATCTTTAATCACAGTAATATCAATATTTAAAATATCGCCGTCTTTTAACATTTTATCATCGCTTGGAATGCCGTGACATACAACTTCATTCAGCGAAATACAGGTTGCCTTCGGAAAGCCGTGGTAATTTAACGGCGCCGGAATGGTTTTTTGCACATTGACCATATATTCATGGCAAATACGATCCAATTCACCCGTAGAAATACCGGCCTTTATGTAAGGCTCGATCATAACCAAAACATCCGACGCTAATTTACAGGCTTCACGTAATTTTACCAATTCTTTTTCTGTCCTTAATGGAATCGCCATTTTTCTCTCCCTTAATAAATGAGCCCATGATAGCACTTATTCGGCGAAAAATCTTGAATGAATTGGTCGGTTATCGGATAATACGGCAATCTTTTCAGAAAAGTTAGGATAATTGAATATGGCAGAAATGAGCGTGCCGCTGAACTTTACCGACGCTGCGGCAAATAAGGTGAAAAGTCTGATCAGCGAAGAGGAAAATGATAATTTAAAATTACGCGTTTATATTACCGGCGGCGGCTGCAGCGGTTTTCAGTACGGTTTTACTTTTGATGAAAAAGTGAATGAAGGCGATTTGACCGTCGAAAAATCCGGCGTACAGTTAGTCATCGATCCGATGAGTTTACAATACTTAATCGGCGGCACCGTGGATTATACCGAAGGTCTGGAAGGATCACGCTTTGTCGTAGATAACCCAAACGCTTCCAGCACTTGCGGCTGCGGTTCGTCATTTAGTATCTAGTTCAATGGATTTTCAATTTACCTTTCACTCGGATTCCGTTCAAGCAACCTGCTCAATGGAACACCAAGCGTTGGCGAATTGGTTTAATACGGAAGTGCGGTCGGATTCTCAAAAAATTTTGACCGCACTTAGCGAAGCAAAACGCCACAAAACGCATATTGACCTAAACGAAACCGTACTTATCGGCAGCGAATATAGCCTGTTTATTCATTATGATGAAGTCATGATTCGGGCGAATAGTCTGGCTATGACAAACGAAGAGGAATTCCTTAAAGAAGAGGGGCTACATTATTATGACGAAGAAAGCATCGCCTTTTGCGGATTGGATGATTTTATTCACTTCTTAACGTCTTATTTTAACTTTATTGCCTAACCGCCATGTCCGAATCAGCAAATCATACTGCCCCGACCGATACCACCGCTACGCCAAAACGCCGTTCCTATAAAATGTTTTTGGCGAAACTTGCTTTTACGCTACTCACATTAGCCGTTTTTTACGGCGGTTATCTGGACAGCCAAATTCGTGCCAAAATGGACGGGCAAATCTGGCGATTACCTGCCGAAGTTTATAGCCGTTTGGAAAGCATTCGTTTAACGGATAAGGTGTCTTTTGATGAAATGATTCAAATATTGCTGGATAACGAATACCGCCAAACCACCATGATCGCCACCCCCGGTGATTTTAAAATCGAGGACAATACCATTGTTTTATTGCGTCGTGCCTTTCCTTTTCCCGGCTCGCCCGAACCGCAACGCGTTTTACGATTACGCTTTGAGCAAAACAAACTGAATCGAATTGAAGATCTGGTTGCGCTAAAAACTGTTGAGGAATTTCGTCTGGCGCCGAAATTAATCGCTATGCTCGAATCTGACAATGAAGAACGACTTGCGATTTCATTGCAAAATTACCCACGCTTTTTGATCGATACCTTACTTTTAACCGAAGACAGAAAATTTTACGACCATCATGGCATCAACCCTTTCGGTATCGCCCGTGCTATGATCGCCAATATACGCGCCGGCCATACCGTACAAGGCGGTAGTACGCTGACCCAACAATTGGTCAAAAATCTCTTTTTATCAAATGAGCGTACCTTTACACGTAAAATCAATGAAGTTTTTATGGCGATTGTGCTGGATTGGCGTTATGAAAAAAATCAAATTCTTGAAACCTATTTAAATGAAATTTATCTTGGTCAAAACGGCGATACGCAAATTCATGGTTTTGAACTTGCCAGCCAATTTTATTTCGGTCGCTCTATTCGTGAAATCAGCCTTGATCAAATCGCACTTTTGGTGGGCATGGTAAAAGGCCCTTCCCTTTATAATCCGTGGCGTAACCCACAAAACGCCCTTGAACGCCGTAACGTCGTTTTAAAACTCATGCTTGAGCATAAAATGATCAGCAACGAACTTTATCGGCTCTTCACACAACGCCCCCTGGGCGTGCAAAGCAAAGGACAAATTTCACGCAAATACCCCGCTTTTATTCAAACGCTCCAAACCGAGCTACGACAACATTTAGGCGAAAATAAATCCTCGGCACTTCTTGGCGCACGTATTTTTTCAACATTGGATTTGAATCAACAACAACAAAGCGAAAATGCGTTTATTTCAACGATTTCGCATCTTCAGTTGCAAACCCAAAATCCTTATCTGGAAGGCGCGATGATTATCACGGATTATCGCACGGGTGAAATTCGTGCGCTCGTCGGAGGAACACAAACTCAATATGCCGGATTTAATCGGGCGTTGATGGCAAAACGACAAATCGGTTCGCTAGTAAAACCTTCCGTTTATTTGACCGCACTGATGTACCCCGATCAATTTCGGCTAAACACGCTCGTTGAAAATCGCCCGATTACCATTACGACTAAAGGCAGCCCGCCGTGGCAACCGCGCAATTATGATCATAAATTCAGCGATCCTGTTATGTTAATAGATGCCCTGGCTCGTTCAATTAATGTACCGACAGTGAATATCGGCATGAAAGTCGGACTAGACAAAGTGATTAATACACAAAAGAAAATGGGCTGGGATAACGTAAAAATTCCGCACTTACCGGCAACATTGCTTGGCGCTTACAGCATTTCCCCTTACGATGTGACCAAACTTTACCAAACAATTGCCAATCAGGGGGGCAAAATTGAGTTAAGCACAATCGACATCGTAGCCGATCGACAAGGCAATATTATTTATCAGCACAGTAAAGAAGCGGAACAAGTCGTTCCACAGGAAGCGGCTTTTCAGACATTGTATGCGATGCAGCAAGCCGTCGAATACGGCACGGCGCGCAGCCTTCAAGCAAACTATGCGGCACTTCGTTTGGCCGGCAAAACGGGAACAACAAACGATGCGCGTGACACATGGTTTGTCGGTATCGACGGTAAAAACCTGGCGACAATTTGGCTTGGGCGCGACGACAACGGCGAAACAAAACTCACCGGCGCAACCGGTGCGTTACAAGTTTATCAAGATTATCTCAGCCGTCTGGATATTAATAAATTGACGTTAACCAAACCGCAAAATATCAAATGGTTCGGGATTGATTCACAGGGGAATTGGCATTGTCAAAGTAGCAGAACAATTCCTGTCTGGGTAAATAAAAATCAGAATTTCTGTGCCGAAGCCCCCTCTATCGCCTCCCCTTCGGCTCACGATCGGAAAGAAAGCGTCTGGGATGTTTTGGATCGCATTACCGCGCCTATTGAAGAAGCCGTACCGAGCCGATAATCAGAAAATGCGATCATATTGACCGCACTTTTAATCTGTTTACGCCCTGGCGATAAATTTAAAGGTTTGCGTTTTTTTCTACCATACGTAACAATAACGCCGCTTGCAGACTTATTTTGATTCACTTATGCGCAAAGATGGCTCATTTGCTCAATTCTGGGCAGACGAAAAAAAGCCCCGTCACAATT
>CAURMH010000062.1:0-7053 GCA_963525745.1 uncultured Pasteurellaceae bacterium
ATCTGCACCTCAATTGTTGGTTGTGGAATCCAACTTTTGGGGTGCAGATCATTTTTAACCGCACTTTACGTTTTTTGTGGGAAAAAATTTAGGAATTGTTTTCGGATTTTTCTTTCATATTTGAGAAAATATTGGCTAAAATCGGACCCGATACATTGTGCCAAAAACTGAACAATGCGCTTGGCACCGCCGCAATCGGATTAAAATGAGCGGCAGCCAGCGCAGCACCTAATCCCGAATTTTGCATACCGACTTCAATAGCAATCGCTTTACTGTCCGCCAAATTAAGTTTAAAGGCTTTAGCCGCCAAATAACCTAAAAGATATCCAAAGCTGTTGTGTAAAACGACAACGGTAAAAATTAATAAGCCGGATTCGATAATTTTATCTTTGCTTACCGCAACGACAGCCGCCAGAATTAATACGATGGATATGACGGAAACCAGCGGCATTGTGCGACTGGCTTGCATGATGAATTGTTTAAATAATGCACGGACGATTAAACCTAAGAAAATGGGAAACAGTACCATTTTTAGCACGGACATAAACATTGCAGAGGCATCAATTTCTAGCCATTGACTTGCGAGTAAATAGAAGATAATAGGCGTGAGTAGAGGCGATAATAATGTTGAGACTGTCGTACAAGCGACGGAAAGTGCGGTGTTGCCGCGGGCTAAATAGGTCATTACATTAGAAGATGTGCCGCCCGGGCATGCGCCGACTAAAATGACGCCGACGGCTAAATCTGACGAGAGGGAAAACGCTTTTGCTAAAAGGAAGGCGATTGAGGGCATGATGACGAATTGGCCGATTACGCCGATAATCACCGATTTTGGGTGTTTTGCTACTTCGCCGAAATCGTCAAAGGTGAGCGTAATTCCCATGCCGAACATAACAAGTCCGAGTAAATAAGGGATATAAGTGCGTAATTCAACAAAATAAGCGGGATATAAAAATGCTAATAATGCAAAAATAATGGCCCAGAGTGCAAAGGTTTTACTCACAAAATGAGTTAATTTTAACAAGGCTTGCATAGAGGTTTCCTTATGTTTTTTCAAAGAGCGGTAGATTTTACCGAGGTTTTCACATATAACAAAGTAGATTATGAAATAGCTCTATAAAATCATGATTTTTTTATGGATTAATGATTGATTCAAATAACAGAGTAAAATACTTGCTTAAGAGGCAAATATCCGTATTATAGACGTCTATACGTAAAAACATCTAAATGGAAAATTATGTCAAGTTATCTTTTTACTTCCGAATCCGTTTCCGAAGGGCATCCGGATAAAATTGCCGATCAAATTTCAGATGCGGTTTTGGATGAAATTCTAAAACAAGATCCTAAAGCGCGGGTGGCCTGCGAAACTTATGTAAAAACCGGAATGGCGCTTGTGGGAGGTGAAATTACGACTTCGGCATGGGTTGATATAGAAAATCTTGCCCGCAGAGTCATTTGTGATATTGGCTATACCCATTCGGATATGGGGTTCGATGGACATTCCTGCGCTGTGTTAAATGCCATTGGTAAGCAATCTTCCGATATTAATCAGGGTGTCGATCGGGATAATCCTCTAGATCAGGGTGCCGGCGATCAGGGTATTATGTTTGGCTATGCTACGAATGAAACAAGCGTATTAATGCCTGCGGCCATTACTTATTCTCATCGCTTGATGGAAAAACAGGCTGAAGTGCGTAAGAGCGGTAAATTGGCATGGTTGCGTCCGGATGCCAAAAGCCAAGTCACGCTAAAATATGAAAATAATAAAATTGTCGGAGTTGATGCAGTCGTGCTTTCGACTCAACATACTGACGACATTTCCCAAAAAATGCTGTATGAAGGCGTGATGGAAGAAATTATTAAACCGGTTCTTCCGAGCGAATGGTTATCAAAAGAGACTAAATATTTTATTAATCCGACGGGACGCTTTGTTATTGGAGGTCCAATGGGCGATTGCGGTTTAACCGGTCGTAAAATTATTGTTGATACATACGGCGGCGCTGCGCGTCACGGTGGCGGCGCATTTTCGGGCAAAGATCCTTCTAAAGTAGATCGCTCGGCTGCTTATGCCGCACGTTATGTGGCAAAAAATATTGTCGCGGCAGGTTTGGCCGACCGTTGTGAAATTCAACTTTCCTACGCCATTGGCGTGGCTGAGCCGACATCAATCATGATAGAAACGTTTGGTACTGGTAAGGTTTCTAACGAACAGTTGGTGAAGTTAGTAAGAGAGTATTTCGATTTACGTCCTTACGGATTGATAAAAATGTTAAATTTAATTCAACCGATCTATCGTCAGACAGCGGCCTACGGACATTTCGGACGGGAACAATTCCCTTGGGAAGCGGTAGATCGTGCAGAAGAGTTGCGTACCGCGGCGGGAATATAAACTTTCCTAATTTTTCTTGAAATTCAGGAAATATTGACCGCACTTGGACGATTCGTTCAAAGTGCGGTTGATATTTTGAGCTATTTTCCATAACCTGTATAATAGTGCAAAATTACAACGCATTTAAAAAAGGAGAGTTATGCTAAAAAATCTTTCGGTTTTATTTGTTATCGTGCTATTAAGTGCCTGTTCAATGTCATCTGTCGAATCCTATATCCCTTTTATGGGAAGTGAAAAAAAAGTGATTGATCTGGATCGAGATAACATCGATCAAAAATCTTATGCGGCGGCTTATGAAGCGACATTGGCAACTTATAAAGGACGAGTGAACGAATCTTTTCAAGTGGATAATTTCGCAAGCGGTGCAAAAAATTGGTATTTAGGGCGTATTTTATTGCCTGTAGAGGAAATTCAGCAGAAGCTTTATAGCGGCAGCGGTCATGATTCCGATGTTTATGCTTATTATAGCGGTGTGTTGCATGCAGCGACTTTAGAACAAAACTTCAACCGATTGAGCCCGACCTGTTGGTCAAAAATTGATTCGCCGAGCGTCACACAGGGCATCTATGACGCTATGCTCGATCTCCGAAAAGGAACCGAACGCGCTGAAAATGACGAATATATTGCTGCCGGAAGCGAAGCATTATTGCGTGTTTGCGGGGATTAGTATTAGTACTTCTATTTTGTTATTGTACAATGAGTAAATCCTTTGAGCTATAAGATAAACCAGCAGTTTTTTATTTTGCAAAAAATTGCTTATCATCCACCACTTGCGGTGGATTTTTTAATTTGTCTTTTAATTGGCGAAAAAAATAGAGCTGGGTCAGTAATTGATTTTGTATAAGCGCTTGCGTTTTAGTTAAGGGCATTTCTTTCATTCCAAGGGCAATGGAAGACTACTATAGCAGCCGCCAATTATAACTGCCTTGCGCATTCCCGCCGGTTGCACACCGCAGAGAATCAATATTATGCTGAACACCCAATGTAAGTGATCTGCCCCCTAATTTTAGGGACAGATCATTTTTAAAAGGATTTTTTAAATCTACCGTACTTTTTTATGTTTTAAGATCCGGGTTTATTTAATGGCGATCATCGAACCGAAATTAAAACACTGGAACCACAGTTCCACATGAGCAAATCCAATGTTTTTTAACCGCGTTTTATGGGTGTCGATGCTATCCGTGCGCATCACATTTTCCAATGCGGTGCGTTTTTGACTCACTTCTAACTCGCTATAACCGTTGGCGCGCTTGAACTGATGATGTAAGTCAATCAGCAATTCGTCGATTTGCTCGTCTGCAAAACGGAATTTTTCCGAAAGCACTAATACGCCGTTCGGCTTCAAACCCTGATAAATTTTTTCCAATAACGCTACGCGATCCTGCGGCGGCAAAAATTGCAAAGTGAAATTTAAAATCACCATGGAAGCGTTCTGAATATCAATCTGACGAATATCATCACATAAAATTTCCACCGGAATGTCGCTGTGATAAGCCGCGATGTGCTGACGGCAACGTTCTACCATCGGTTGGGAATTATCTACGCCGATAATCTTCACATTAGGTCGGCGAATGTGACGACGTGCGGAAAGCGTCGCCGCACCGCGTGAACAGCCAAGATCGTACACATTGCTATTGGCGGTCACAAAGCGTTCGGCAAGCATACCGATGGCGGTAATGATATTGGAATAGCCCGGCACGGAGCGTTGGATCATATCGGGAAACACTTCGGCTACGCTTTCGTCAAAGGTAAAATCGCCCAATTTTTCAATGGGCGCGGAGAAAATGGTGTCTTTGTTCATGGTTTTTATAAACTGTGCAAAAAAGTGCGGTCATTTTAGAGAAAGTTTTTCACCACGCAAATAAATTTCGCTTTCCAATTCAAAAGCCCCGGCAATTTCCGTATAATCAGGCGGTTAATTTATCTCTGAATTAGAAAAAAGGAATATAAAAATGATGCGTTCACATTATTGCGGTGCGTTAAACCGTACAAATATTGGTCAAGAAGTGACATTAAGCGGTTGGGTGCACCGTCGTCGTGATTTAGGCGGTTTGATTTTTATTGATATGCGTGACCGTGATGGCATCGTGCAAGTGTGTTTCGATCCGAAATACCAAGACGCCTTAACCGCCGCGGCAGGCTTACGTAACGAATTTTGCATTCAAATCAAAGGTGAAGTGATTGCCCGCCCGGAAAATCAAATCAACAAAAATATGGCGACCGGCGAAGTGGAAGTCTTGGCAAAAGCGCTAAAAATCTATAACGCTTCCGATGTGCTGCCGCTTGATTTCAACCAAAATAATACGGAAGAACAACGCTTAAAATACCGTTATTTGGATTTACGTCGCCCTGAGATGGCGCAACGTTTGAAAACCCGCGCGAAAATCACTAGTTTTGTGCGTCGTTTTATGGATGACAACGGTTTCTTAGATATCGAAACCCCAATGCTCACCAAAGCCACTCCGGAAGGTGCGCGTGACTATCTGGTGCCGAGCCGCGTGCATAAAGGCAAGTTTTACGCCTTGCCGCAATCTCCGCAGCTGTTCAAACAGCTTCTGATGATGTCCGGTTTTGACCGTTATTATCAAATCGTGAAATGTTTCCGCGATGAAGATTTACGTGCAGACCGCCAACCTGAATTTACCCAAATCGATGTGGAAACCTCTTTCTTAACCGCGCCTGAAGTGCGTGAAATTATGGAACGTATGGTGCACGGTTTGTGGCAAGAAATTATTGGCGTGGATTTAAGCAAATTCCCGGTGATGACCTGGCAAGAAGCAATGCGCCGTTTTGGTTCCGATAAGCCTGATTTGCGTAACCCGTTAGAAATGGTGGATGTGGCGGACATCGTGAAAGACGTGGATTTCAAAGTATTTAGCGGACCTGCAAATGATCCGAATGGTCGCGTCACCGTGATTCGTGTGCCGAATGGTCATGAAATTACACGCAAGCAAATCGACGAATATACGCAATTCGTGGGCATTTATGGCGCGAAAGGCTTGGCATGGTTAAAAGTGAACGATGTCAACGCAGGTCTTGAAGGCGTGCAAAGCCCGATTGCGAAATTCTTAAATGAAGACGTATTAAAAGCCTTGTTTGAGCGCGTAGGCGCACAAACCGGCGATATTTTATTCTTCGGCGCGGACAAATGGCAAACCGCCACCGATGCCATGGGCGCATTGCGTTTGAAACTGGGCCGCGATTTAGGTTTAACCCGTTTAGACGAATGGCAACCGCTTTGGGTCATTGATTTCCCAATGTTTGAACGTGATGATGAAGGCAATTTGGCGGCAATGCACCACCCATTCACTTCACCAAAAGATTTCAGCCCGGAACAATTAGAAGCGGATCCGACAAGTGCGGTCGCCAATGCTTACGATATGGTCATCAACGGCTACGAGGTGGGCGGCGGTTCTGTGCGTATATTCGACCCGAAAATGCAACAAACCGTGTTCCGTATTCTTGGCATCAACGAACAAGAACAACGCGAAAAATTTGGTTTCTTGTTGGATGCCTTAAAATTCGGCACACCGCCACACGCAGGTTTAGCGTTCGGTTTAGACCGTTTAACCATGCTTTTAACCGGCACTGAAAATATCCGTGATGTGATTGCGTTCCCGAAAACCACGGCAGCGGCGTGCTTAATGACTGAAGCGCCAAGCGTGGCAAACCCGCAAGCTTTGGCGGAATTAAGTGTTCAAGTTGTGAAAGCGGAATAGACATTGAAAATGTGAAAGATAAAGTGCGGTCAAATTTGAGCGCATTTTTTAGGAGTGACAATGCCGGTTTTTCATTTAGACGTTGAAGACTTACAGCCGATTATAGACATCATAGAGGATGGATTTTTTAATAAGCCTGAACCGAGTGGAGTGGCGCATTATGATCTTGATAGTGCAATTTATAGTGCTCACGCTTATGGCGAAGCAATAGAGGAATTGGCAGATCCTGATGTCATTATGGATGCGTGGGATTTTCGACGTTTAGTCGAGCAGTTAATAGAGGGATATCATGCTTTATGGGAGCGACCTTTTCCTGACGGTTTAGAGGAAGGGCAGTATCTTTTTTCCGCAATGATGGAAAAACCACTAAAGGTTTTACTAAAAAATTTAAAATCAATTTTAAAAAATCAAGATTATGATGATAGTAAGCCATTGATATATGTTGATGCGGAGAGAGAGGCTGATGCATTTAATCATTGGCTCGAGCAAAAAAGAAGAAATCCAAATTTTCTTCATAAATCAATGGATTGGTCTCTTGTAATAGCAGCCGGATTATTTGGATATTGGCTAGGTCATCGTTAACTTTGGAGTGCGGTCAAAAACATCGGTGTTTTTGACCGCACTTTTTTTTGAGAAAAATTTTATTGACTAAAATAAATCTCTTTTGTAGTAAATATTCATGTCATTAAGTATTTATTTGAAACTATCTCCTGAAAATTTGTGTTTTTTAGAATTTTATATTTCATAATGTTTATTGTGGCTTGTTTTCGTTCTTTACTCTAGATAAAAATTCTATTATAAATATGCCCTTTCCATAACTAAAAAAGAGAAACCTTATGAGTGAACCAGTAAATCAAACAGAAAAATCCACCTGGGCAAGTAAATTTGCCGCCTTAGGTCCCGGAATCGTCATGGCATCTGCTGCCGTTGGCGGTTCGCACATTA
>CAURMH010000063.1:0-6928 GCA_963525745.1 uncultured Pasteurellaceae bacterium
CATCGTAAGGAAAATGGCGGCGGAAGCAATAACGGCAATTCACCGCACAACCGCCTTTCACCATAAAAAGCAAACGATTTTTATACTTATGCAAAATATTCGGCACGACATTCGCGTTTCGCTCTTCCAACGGATCGGTAGAAAACCCTTCTGTTTGGATAAATTCCAAATCAGAACACATCACTTGCAAAAAAAGCGGATCTTGCGGATTGCCTTTTTCCATTTTTGCCACAAAAGGTTGTGGTACACGGAGCGCAAAAAGTTTGCGTGCGGCAATAGATTGTTCAAAATCTTGTTCAGGTAAATTTAAGGTTTTTAGCAGCAGTTTAGGGGAAGAAATGGCATTTTTTAATATATCCGACCAATTTTGTTCTTCTCTAACGGCCGGTTCTTGGGGTAAAATACGCACCTTTCAAACACTCTCTATTTTTAGGATATTAACTATGGCTACATATACTACCAGTGATTTCAAACCGGGTCTAAAATTTATGCAAGACGGTGAGCCTTGCGTCATCGTTGAGAACGAATTCGTCAAACCGGGGAAAGGTCAGGCCTTTACCCGCACCCGTATTCGTAAATTAATTTCAGGCAAAGTATTAGATGTAAACTTTAAATCCGGTACTTCCGTCGAAGCTGCCGACGTGATGGATTTAAATTTAACTTATTCTTATAAAGACGAAGCGTTTTGGTATTTTATGCATCCTGAAACCTTCGAACAATATTCGGCCGACGCTAAAGCGATTGGTGATGCGGAAAAATGGTTATTGGATCAAGCAGATTGTATCATTACTTTATGGAACGGCTCGCCGATTAGCGTCACTCCGCCGAATTTTGTCGAATTAGAAGTTGTTGACACGGATCCTGGCTTAAAAGGCGATACGGCCGGTACCGGCGGTAAGCCGGCAACATTAAGTACCGGTGCGGTGGTAAAAGTGCCATTATTTATTCAAATCGGCGAAGTAATAAAAGTCGATACACGCAGCGGCGAATATGTATCACGTGTAAAATAATCTAATATCAATTTTCATCATAAAAAATGCAATGTGTTAGCACATTGCATTTTTATTCCTAATAAGCTTGCGAAAATAGATTTCGCAATTTCTAAATATGGAATAATAAAATAAACAATCGCTTTGCTCCCTTTTTTTTGGGCGTCTTACATTTGGGCGTCTTACACAGGGAGCCCAAAACGTCGGAAAAATCAACCGCACTTCAATAGTCAACCAACCGGGTCCCGTGAGAAGCGCCTTCGCGGCTTGGCATTTTTTAGCAAGCCTACGCCAGCGACGCATCAAGCGAACGTTGCTGGGCTTGCTAAAAAATGACAACCAAGCAAAGAACAGAACAGCACTAAACCTGTATAAATAATAAAAAAAATTGACGAAAAAAAAACAATTTAAAATCGCAGCAAATTTCTTATGTAGAGCCTTAGGAGACAAAATGTTCATTAGATTTTCTATTTTGGCCGCGACAACAATATTGTTTGCTGCTTGTTCCAATAATGCTTCAACGCGAGTTAGTGATTCAGAAGCCTTAGCTCGTCTAGAATTTTTAGAAAAATTAGATGTAAAAGAGCATCCTAAAATGCGTGCTCGAGAAGAAGAAAAATATCAAGATTTTAAACGTCGCCGTCTTGATGATTTGGAAGCTGAAAGAATCCATTATCAAAATGAAGAAATCCAATATCAAAATACTCGTCAAAGAACAAGAGATATGATTGATGATATTGGTAGAATGCAAATGAATGAAGCTGAAGCAATTAATAAAGCAAATGAAAATAAAAGTAAGCAATCTG
Organism: uncultured Pasteurellaceae bacterium; assembly: GCA_963525745.1. GTDB lineage: Bacteria > Pseudomonadota > Gammaproteobacteria > Enterobacterales > Pasteurellaceae > CAURMH01. Next base: position 1,796 of record CAURMH010000063.1, read on the forward strand.
ATGTTTTTATTTTCCGTTAATTTTTAACCTAAAAGAGAAATCATTATGAAAAAACTTATCATGTTATCCCTTGTAGTGCCTATGCTTTTTGCTTGTGCTAGTGAGAGAAGAAGTATTGCTCAAATCAATGCTGAAAGAAACTCCGCACAGGCTTTAGTAACTGAAGCTTCACTTGAGCAACAGCGTAAACAAAGACAAAATGAGTTAGAAGAGTCTATTTTACGCCGCCAGCAAGATGCTATGGAAAATCAATCTAAACGAGAGACAAGCGATTTAATTCTTGCGCCATTTAAAATGATACTTGGCAGATAATTTTTACATAATAGGCTTGTTTATAACAAACCTTTTTTAATGAGAATTTACAATGAAAAAACGATTATTAATCGGAGCAATTTGTACTTCTTTACTAGGATGTGCAGAACTTTCATCACTTACCAAAACATTATCACCACCTACTTTTTCAGACAAAGATTTTGAAGGTGACTGGTATTGTGAATACTTTTTATGATATTGACCGTGGTTGGACAATGCAATCAAAAGAGCATATTAATGTTTATCCGAATAACAAGTTGGTTAGTAAGGGAGTTATTATTTTTAAAGAACCAATGCACGGTGTAGATTTTACATACGAGTATTCTTTTACTGGTAAACAATATATTCGTAGATGGGATATGATCACAACACAGGACGTTGGTTCATTCAAAGTAAAACGAGCATTTGACGCGCAGGTTAAGAAATTTCTTCAAGAAAACAAAGATTTTGTAGAACCAGAAAAAGTCAATTTTGAACTAATGAAGAGTATTGGGGAACAGGCTGGTAATAAAATGGTAACTGAAATAGAACTTGTTACAGAATCAGAAATTATTAGTCGTAGTCGTAATGCTTATAGTGTCTGTCGCCGTAAATAAATATACTACTAAATTCTGAGTAAGATTAACCGTGCTTTTCGAGAGAGAAAGATGAATTGAACAAAGTGCGGTTATTTTTTATCTTTTTTCCGGCAAAAATGTATTTTGATATTTAAAATTCGAGCCGACAAAAATCATAAGTCCTAACAATCCTAACATCACGCCGGTATATGCAACTTGAACAAGATTGCTAAAAACCTTATTCGCCTGAACTTTGATTCATGAAAAGTCATTCGCCTGACACAGATTTACTTTATAAGTGCTATAATTCAAGCAGTTTTTTGCTTATAATCCGAGCCCATTGTTTATATTAAGGTCTGAATAATGTTAGAAATGTTAAAAAACTGGTATAACCGACGATTTGGAGATCCACAAGCGATTGGTTTATTTGCAATTTTACTATTCGGTTTTATTGTTATTTATTATTTTAGCAATTTAATTGCACCTTTGTTGATCGCCATTGTGTTGGCATATTTACTTGAAATGCCGATTCGATTTTTGTCAACGAAGCTCAAATTTCCCCGTTTATTGGCGACGTTGTTGGTATTTGGCAGTTTTATCAGTCTGACATTAATTGTTTTCTTATTTTTAATTCCGATTTTATGGAATCAAACCGTTTCGTTATTTAGTGATTTACCTAATATGTTTAATGCTTTTAATGTCTGGCTTAATGAGTTACCGGAACATTATCCCGAATTGGTTGATTATGCAATGATTGATGCGTTTTTCAGCTCAATTAAAAGTAAAATTCTTGGCTTCGGTGAGTCGGCATTAAAACTCTCTTTATCGTCCTTGATGAATTTGGTTTCGCTGGGGATTTATGCGTTTTTAGTCCCACTCATGATGTTTTTTATGTTAAAGGATAAAACCGAATTGTTAACCGGCGTAGCCCGTTTTCTGCCTCGTAATCGAACTCTGGCTTCGCAAGTATGGCGCGAGATGCAACAACAAATCGAAAATTATATTCATGGTAAATTGCTTGAGATTTTTATTGTGACGATTGTCACTTATGCAATTTTTCTGATTTTCGGTTTAAATTATCCTTTGCTTCTTGCGGTTGCTGTCGGTCTTTCCGTATTGGTACCTTACATTGGTGCCGTCCTAGCAAGTATTCCCGTCGTGTTGGTTGCCCTCTTTCAATTTGGCATTACACCAACATTTTGGTATTTAATAATTGCCTTTGCCATCAGTCAATTATTAGACGGAAATTTGCTTGTGCCTTATTTATTCTCCGAGGCGGTTAATTTACATCCGCTTGTCATTATCATTGCTGTATTAGTTTTTGGTGGACTCTGGGGATTTTGGGGTGTCTTTTTTGCCATTCCTCTTGCGACGTTGGTTAAGGCGGTTATTAATGCATTACCATCCGATTAAATTAAGATTGCAGTTGAAATTTATCAAATAAAGTGCGGTCAATTTTTCATGTGTTTTCATCTTCTGATTCTCGGCAGAGACACTTACCGCTGATTTATTGTGTTTGATTTTCCTTTTTTGCTTATGATCAATGACCAAACCGTCTTCCGCCATGCAAAAATGCAAGTTCAACGGCGGATTAAATATTGCTTGGTGCTCGCCGAACACTTTTTTAAGCGGAAATTTCCCATTCCGACGATTTGTTATGACTTGAAAGGGGTTAAAGCGGGGGTGGCTTATTTACAGTTAAACAGCATCAAATTTAACCGCACTTTACTGTTGGAAAATACTGAAAATTTTATTTTACAAGTGGTACCACATGAGGTGGCGCATTTAATTGTGTTTCACGTTTTCGGTGATGTTAAGCCGCATGGAAAAGAATGGCAGTCGGTGATGACTGAATTATTTCAGTTAAATGCCGATACATGTCATCAATTTAATGTCGATAATGTATTGGGAAAAACGTTTAAATATTGCTGCGAATGCCAAATTCATCATTTAACAACACGTCGTCATAATCGTATTCAGCGTGATAATGCCGTGTACATTTGTCGAAAATGTCACTCAAAATTAGTGTTTAGTAATGAAGTCGATTAATTTTTGTCATATAATGGAAAAGCGTTTAGAACCTTAAATTGAAGGAGTATGAAATGAAAAAATCACTATTGACTGTCGTTTTAGGGGCATTGGTGCTTTCAACTGCAAATGCGAATTGGTATGCTGAGGCTGATGCGGGTATTTCTAAAACTAAATTCACCTCTTATGCCGATTTAAATAAAACCAAACTGGAACCTCGCGTTGCTGTGGGGTATAAGCTTGGTAATGTGCGAATTGCCGGTGATTATACACACCATGGCAAATTCAGTGGAAATGCAGCGGGACAACAAAATACGACAAAAATTCAGGGAGTAGGCGCTTCAGTGCTTTACGATTTTAATACACACTCAAGTATTGAGCCTTATGTTGGCGCCCGAATTTCTGCGAATCAATTTAAAATCACTAATCGTCAACTTTCTTCGTTCAGTGATAATAATGAGACAAAGGTTGGTTATGGCGTTGTAGCCGGAGCAAAATATAAATTAGATCAAAAATGGTATGCTAACGGTGGCGTCGAATATAACCGATTAGGTAATTTTGATGATACTAAAGTGAATAATTATGGTGCAAAAGTGGGGTTGGGCTACGAATTTTAGCCTTTAAACGTTGAAGCTTTAGAGGTGAGCGTTAATTGTGTAACGCTTAAGTATAAATATAACGGCGGCAGTTTCTATTGTCGCCGTTTTTTATTTATATTTAGGGGCCGTACTAGATAACTAGACTGAACTATCTTTAACTAATTGTTTTAAAATGGAAATTTGTAGATTTATTTTTGATATATCTGATTTATGAAGTGGTTACAATGAGTTTTTTAGGTGGGCGGAGCTGAATATGTGATTTGCCTAACTAGAAAAAATCACTAGCAAAATTGATTAAAGTTAATTTCTAATAAATTGCAGCGGACACTAAACAAAGTGCGGTGAAAATTCGCATTAAATTTCAACCGCACTTTTCTCCAGGCAAAAAAAGCCCTTTCAAGGGGGGTAAGGGCTAAAAGTATTTGGAGTCATATTTTTTTAGGGTACGAGTTGCATTATATGCTTCCAAATTAATAATGAAACATTTTTTTAACAATAAATTAACTTTTCTTTTCATGCGGGTTGCGGGTGTTGGTGTTAACCAAATTTCGCATAAGCAACGCATAATCTAACTGAATGTCTTGTGGCACGTCTAAGAAGACAAAATGGCCGTCGCCTAACGCCGCCTCAATCGCCTCATTTTTACGGTTTAGCATTTTTTCAATTTTAAAATTGATGTTGCCTTGCGGCGTCATCATTTCCACTTCGTCGCCGAGCAGGAATTTATTTTTCACAGCAACTTCCGCCATGCCCAGTTCATTGCGTTTGCCGGTGAATTCGCCGACAAACTGTTGGCGATCGGAAATGGAGTAGCCGTAGTCATAATTTTGGTATTCATCGTGCGTGTGACGACGCAGAAAACCTTCGGTGTAGCCGCGGTGTGCCAAGGATTCCAGCGTGTCCATCAGGCTTTCATCGAACGGTTTGCCGGCGGCAGCATCATCGATGGCTTTGCGATAAACTTGGGCGGTGCGGGCGCAATAGTAGAAAGATTTGGTGCGGCCTTCGATTTTTAAGGAATGCACGCCAAGTGCGGTCAGTTTTTCCACATGTTGCACGGCGCGCAAATCTTTTGAGTTCATGAAATAGGTGCCGTGTTCGTCTTCAAAAGCAGTCATCTGTTCGTCGGGATTTTGCGCTTCAGTGTAAAGGAACACTTTATCGGTGGCGGCGCCTTCGCCCAAAGTCGGTGCGATGTTCTTTACTTCAATTTGTTGGCTCGGATCGATTTTCGGCACAATATTGCCCACTTCATCTAATTTGCCTTCTTCTATTTTGTATTCCCAGCGACAGGCGTTGGTGCAGGTGCCTTGGTTCGGGTCCCGTTTGTTGATATAGCCGGAGAGCAGGCAGCGACCGGAATAGGCCATGCAAAGGGCACCGTGCACGAAAATTTCTAGTTCGATATCCGGCACTTGTTGGCGGATCTCGGCAATTTCATCGAGGGAAAGCTCGCGTGACAAAATCACGCGGGTCAAACCCATTTGTTTCCAGAATTTTACCGTTGCCCAGTTCACCGCATTGGCTTGCACGGAAAGGTGAATGTCAATATCGGGGAAGTGTTCACGCACCAACATAATCAAGCCGGGATCGGACATAATCAACGCATCCGGCTTCATATCGATAACCGGTTGTAA
>CAURMH010000064.1:0-6840 GCA_963525745.1 uncultured Pasteurellaceae bacterium
GCGTTGCGTAATGCCGGTTCGGCACCGGGCTTGGTGAATCGTGTCGACCAGCTTGCTCGTGATTTACATAAAGTCGATAAGAACGCGCGTGCGGGTATTGCGGGTGCCGTTGCGACGGCGGGTATTCCGCAGGTTTACTTACCGGGTAAATCCATGTTCGCCGCTGCCGGCGGTACTTATCGCGGCAGCAACGCCATTGCGGTCGGTTATTCCCGTTCAAGCGATAACGGTCGAGTTGTCTTGAAGATTACAGGTAGCTCGAATACGCAAGGTGATTACACCGGCTCCGTTGGTCTTGGCTATCAATGGTAATGTGGCGTAAATAAGCAATGTAAATTTCATTGCTAAACTACAGTGCGGTCGATTTTGGCAAAGTTTGTAAAATCTGACCGCACTTTTTTTATATAAAGAAAATAAAAAATCGCTCGATGATGATCACCGAGCGATTTTTTCATTTTGATCTTATCAAATCACAAACTAAGTCGTTTCATTTATTTCGACATAAAATAGTTAGGCCTCCTTAATTCGTGCCACCGACGGTAATTTTGTCAATTTTTAAGGCGGGTTGTCCGACGCCAACGGGGACGCTTTGACCGTCTTTGCCGCACACGCCGATACCCAAATCCAATTCCGTTTCGTCGGCGACCATGGAAACTTTTTGCATAATTTCAATGCCGCTACCGATTAATGTGGCGCCTTTTACGGGTCGGGTGATTTTGCCTTTTTCGATTAAATAGGCTTCCGACGTAGAAAAGACGAATTTTCCTGATGTGATATCGACCTGTCCGCCACCAAAGTGCGGTGCATAAATACCGCGATCGACGGAGGTGATTAAATCTTCAAATTTGCTTTGACCTGCGAGCATATAAGTGTTGGTCATGCGCGGCATCGGCAAATGCGCATAAGATTCGCGACGGCCGTTGCCGGTCGGTTTTACGCCCATAAGGCGGGCGTTCATTTTATCCTGCATATAGCCCTGCAAAATTCCGCCTTTAATCAAGACGTTGCATTGGCTCGGTACACCTTCGTCGTCAATGGTGAGTGAGCCACGACGGTTCGGTAACGTGCCGTCGTCTACTATGGTACAAAGAGATGATGTGACCTGCGTGCCGATTTTGCCGGTGAAAACGGAGCTTTCTTTGCGATTAAAATCGCCTTCTAATCCGTGCCCGACCGCTTCGTGTAATAATACGCCCGGCCAGCCTGCGCCCAGCACGACCGGCATGGCGCCGGCCGGTGCGGCAATCGCTTGCAAATTCACTAATGCTTGACGAACCGCTTCTTTGGCAAAATTGACGGCGCGCATTTCGCCGTTAATCGGTTCAAAAAACCAATCCAATCCGAAACGTCCGCCGGAACCACAACTTCCCCGCTCACGTTTGCCCTTTTCTTCGACTAACACGGAAACGGATAAACGCACCAGAGGACGAATATCTGCGGCGAATGTACCGTCAGTGGCAGCGATTAACACTTCTTCATAAACGGCGCTTAACCCGGCCGAAACGCGGGTGACGCGAGGATCTTGGTCTCGTGCGGTGCGATCGACCAAATGCAAAAGCGCAATTTTTTTCTCTTTGCTTAAACTCGATAACGGATTTAGCGCCGCATAGCGCGCCGTCGGGTGGCAGGTTTTAAAGGCGGACGGAACGATGACCTTCCCTTGTTTCATTTGCGCTATGCCTTTGACGGCATCAGCGCATTGTTGTAATGCGATCAAATTAATTTGATCAGAATAGGCGAAACCGGTTTTTTCGCCTGAAATGGCACGCACGCCGACGCCGCGATCAATGTGAAAACCGCCTTCTTTGATAATGCCGTCTTCCAATACCCAGTTTTCATCCTGACTTAATTGAAAATAAAGATCGGCGTAATCAATATTGCGGTGGGACAGGCGGTCGAAAATATTGAGCAATTCCTGAGCGGAAAGACGGCTTGGCATGAGTAAGCTATTTGAGACTTGATTTAGCATTTGTTCTCCGATATTCATAAAATTTTTCTGTACACGTACGTTTAAAAGTGCGGTTTATTTAATTCGATTTTTCCAAGCCGAATTGATATAGCGCATTCTTTTTATAGCCATATAATTCGGCCACGATAGCGGCGGCTTTTTTTAACGGCAGCGCTTTTGCGATTAATTCGAGGGCTTTAACCGCTTGCGGGGAAAATTCTTCCGCTTCGTCGGATTTCGGCTTGCCTTCCACAATGACGACCATTTCGCCTTTGGTGCGATTTGGATCGTCCGAAAGCCAACGGCGTAACGGTTGAACTTTATCACCGCAGATTGTTTCCCAGGTTTTGGTAATCTCGCGCGCTAATACGACATAGCGATCAGCGCCGAAAATTGTTTGCAGATCGTCTAACATGTCTAAAATGCGATGGGTTGATTCATAAAAAATCAACGTACGGTCTTCTTCAGCCAAGCTTTGCAATTTGTCTTTGCGTGCCTTGCTTTTAGCGGGAAGAAAGCCTTCAAAACAAAAACGATCGGATGCGATACCCGCTGCGCAAAGCGCCGTCACCGCCGCACAAGCACCCGGCAAAGGAACGACGCGAATTCCCGCTTCTCGGCATTGTCGCACCAGATGAAATCCCGGATCGCTGATTAGCGGCGTTCCTGCGTCGGAAATAAGCGCAATATCAATGCCTTGCTTCAGTTTTTCCACCAAAATATGGGCTTTTTCCTGCTCATTGTGATCATGCAAGGCAAAAAACGGTTTTTTTATGCCGTAATGGCTAAGCAGCAGACCGCTGTGGCGAGTGTCTTCCGCCGCAATTAAATCCACTTGTGCAAAGGTTTCTAAGGCACGTTGTGTCATATCCTGTAAATTGCCGATGGGCGTGGCGACAATATATAAAATTCCGGTTGAATCGTTCATTTTTGTTTGCTTTTAACGAATGAGATAAGTAAGATCCAGCTATTTTTCACTATGAAGCATTGTGGAGTCAATATGTCTATTCTATTACAAGGCAAAGGGTTTAAAAAAGCCTTAATGCCGTTTTTATTATCCATCGCTCTCGCCGGCTGTAGCAATTTACTCGGCGACGGCTTTTCCGCCGCATTACAAAACGACGCAAATGCCGGTTCCGAATTCTATATGAATAAATTAGAACAACCGCTCTCCGCCGAAGATCGGCAAACCTATAAATTGTTAGCCGCCCGTGTGTTAATTGATGAAAATAAAGTGGCACAAGCGGAAGCCCTACTCAACGAATTAGTCGGTTTAAATAATTTGCAAAAATTAGACCGCACTTTAATCGCCGCACGTATCGCCGCACTTAAAGGCGATAATCAACAAGCGCAAAATCTCTTGGCAAACGTGGATTTAAACAAATTAAGTCCTTCTCAAACGGCACGTTATTATGCCGTGCGGGCGCAGATTGCCGAAAACGGCGCGGACGTGATTAGTGCGCTTAAAGCGCGGATTAAAATCGATGAAAATTTAACCGACGTACAACGTCGTCAGGAAAATATCGATCAAAGCTGGGCGCTGTTACGCGCGGCGAATACAGGCGTGATTAACAACGCTTCCGACGAGGGCAATGCAGCGTTGGGCGGCTGGTTAGCATTAATCAAAACTTACAACGACAATTTGAGCCAACCCGTGCAATTAGGTCAGGCGCTGCAACGTTGGCAATCCGCTTATCCGAACCATGCCGCTACCACCTTATTTCCGAAAGAATTACAAAAAATGTTGAATTTTCAGCAAACCAATTTTTCGCAAATCGGCTTGGTATTACCGCTCAGTGGTGACGGTAAAATTTTAGGTACCACCGTTCGTGCCGGCTTTAACGAAGCAAAAGGATCTTCTCCTTTACAAGTCAAAGTCTTTGATACGGCTACAACGCCTATCAGCGATATTTTCTCACAAGCAAAAGCCGCCGGGATTCAGGCGCTGGTTGGGCCGCTGTTAAAACAAAATATTGATACGATTTTAGCCAATCCGAGCTTAGCAGACGGCTTGGATATTTTAATGTTAAACGCAACGCCGAACGCCTATGCCGCAAATAAAATTTGTTATTACGGTTTATCGCCGGAAGACGAAGCCGAATCGGCGGCAACAAAAATGTGGAATGACGGCATTCGTCACCCGGTGGTCGCTATGCCGCAAAACGAGTTGGGACAACGCGTGGGCAACGCCTTTAATGTTCGCTGGCAGCAATTAGCCTCTACCGATGCCAACGTTCGTTATTATAATTTACCGGCCGATGTGACCTATTTCTTACCGGAAAATGCCGCGCAATCGACCGCACTTTATGTCCTCGCTTCGCCCGATGAATTGGCCGAAATAAAAGGTTATATGGACGGCAATAATCCTAACCTGAAAATTTATACCAGTTCCCGCTCAAACGCATCAAGTAATACCGCCGAATTCCGTTCATTGATGAATGGCGTTCAATTTAGTGATATTCCGTTCTTTAAACAGGTGGATTCAAGCCAATATAAACAAGTATCAGGTTCCGCCGGTGGCGAATATCAACTTATGCGACTTTATGCTATGGGTGCCGACGCATGGTTGCTTATTAATCATTTTAACGAATTGCGTCAAGTGCCGGGCTATAGCTTAAGCGGTTTAACCGGCAAATTAAGCGCCGATGCGACCTGTAATATTCAACGCGATATGACTTGGTTTCAATATCAAAACGGCAACATTGTGCCGATTGCCAATTAGCCGTGTTCTCTTTAAAACGACAACAGGGGGCGAGCTTTGAGCAACAAGCTCGCCTTTTTTTAGAAGCCAAAGGATTAAAATTCATTGCCGCCAATCAGAATTTTAAATGCGGCGAATTGGATTTAATTATGCGCGATCAAAGCACGTTTGTGTTTGTTGAAGTGCGTCAGCGCGCTAATCCGAATTTCGGATCGGCCATCGAAAGTGTCGATTGGCGCAAACAGCAAAAATGGCTGGATGCCGCCAATCTTTGGCTGGCCGAACGCAATCTGAGTCTGGAAGACGCCGATTGTCGTTTCGATTTGGTTGTTTTCGGCAAAACCGCACAAGAGGTGCAATGGCTTCCTAATTTTCTTGATTAATGACTATGCGACAAAAAATTAAAGATATTTACAGCGAAAGTATTCAAATTCAAATTTCCGCCTCAAGCCTCCTCTGCGAAAAAATCACCGGCGCGGCACAACGGGTGATTCGCTGTCTATTAGCCGGCAATAAAATCATTGCCTGCGGAATCGGACGTTCTCATGCCAATGCGCAATTTCTGGTCGCTAATTTGCTTAACCGCTATGATTTTGAGCGGCCGAGTTTTCCTTCCGTCTTGCTTGGATTGGAAAGTGCGGTCGGTTCTTCGTTAATTTTCGATCAATGCTTGGATAATATTTATGCTTACCAATTTGACGCCGTCGCACAGCCGGGCGATTTACTGCTCGCGTTTGCGCCCTTAGGGACGGAAAAAGCCGTGTTAAATACGATCGCCAACGCTGTCGAAAAAGAAATCGGTGTCATCGCCTTAACCGGCGCGAATACCGATCTTATTCAAGGAGAATTGGCAGAAATGGATTTAGCGATTTCCATTCCCGCCAATAAAGAAACCCGCGTATTGGAAAATCACCTTTTTATCGTCAATGCTATGTGTGAATTAATTGACCATACGCTTTTTCCCCGCGCTTGACAGAATGTCGGTTTCATTTCAAACTAGATTCCCATTAAACGACAACAAAGGGATTTATTATGACGTTCTCTCATTTTAAAAAACTGATTTTCATTAGCGCCGCCGCGCTTTTATTGCAAGGCTGTGTCGCCGCGCTGATTGGCGGTGGTGCGATTGCGACCAAAGTCGGCACGGATCCGCGCTCGACCGGCACGCAAATTGATGACGAAACATTGGAATTTCGTGTTGAAAACGCCATTGAAAAAGACGAACAAATTCGCGCCGAAGCGAGAGTGAATGCCGTTTCCTACAGCGGACGCATATTATTAATCGGCCAAGTACCTAACGACAATGCTAAAGAAGTGGCCTTTAGCCTGGCCAAAGGCGTCGACGGCGTAAATAACGTGTTTAACGAATTACGCATTGGGCCGAAAATAACCTTTGGTCAAATATCAAAAGACAGCTGGATTACGACGCAAGTCAAATCTCGTATGCTCGTTGACGATCGGGTTAAAACCAGCAACGTTAAAGTCATTACTGAAAACGGCGAAGTGTTTCTGCTCGGTTCCGTAACGGAAAGCCAGGGTGCGGCGGCAGCGGAAATCGCCAGCAGAACCCAAGGCGCGGTCAAAGTTATCAAAGTTTTTAAATATTTAAACTAACGCTTCGTGCTTGAACAAAAAGTGCGGTCGAAAATTCACACATTTTTGACCACGCTTTCATAAGGACAAATTTTTTCCACACTGTTTTTCCGCCTTTTTAAAATTGGCTTATCTATAAATAAGTTAGCCGATGTCAAGAATCCGACCTAAAATATATTGCTTGAGTTTTCGTTTTTAACACATTATCTTGTGCAGAAATTTTACGATACAACTATATGTTGTGTTTTATCTATTTTTAAGGAATAGGTATCTTCCATGAACAAGACATTAATGGTCACCAAACGTGACGGCACACTGGAGCCGATTAACCTCGATAAAATCCACCGCGTAATTACATGGGCGGCAGAAGGACTGGACAATGTGTCCGTGTCGCAAGTGGAATTGCGTTCTCACATTCAGTTTTATGAAGGTATTCGTACTTCCGATATTCACGAAACCATTATCAAAGCTGCGGCAGACTTAATCAGCAAAGATTCACCGGATTATCAATACCTTGCCGCACGCCTTGCGGTGTTCCATTTACGTAAAAAGGCTTACGGTCATTTCGATCCGCCGCGTTTATACGATCATGTGAAAA
>CAURMH010000065.1:0-6661 GCA_963525745.1 uncultured Pasteurellaceae bacterium
AAAAATAGTTTTAAAACAAGTCAATCAACAAGTGCCCACACAGATTGTCTGATTCTTTGTTAAAGAGCAAAAAATAACGACGCACTTGCAAACCTTAACTTCTTCACAACAGCGCGTCGTTGTGTGCCGCGTATTATAGGGATTTTCAAATCTTGTGCAAGTACTTTTTGTAGAAAAGTTTAATTTTCTTTTTGTTCGTATAAATTTCAATCATTTTGTATAAATCTTTTACAATTTTAATCAATATGAATAAGCTGTAATGATTTGAATCCCCACAAATGCAAGATATGTTTAAATTGATGTTCTTCATTAAAATGAGCGGTACAAAACATTTGGTTGCCTTTTTTCTCTTCCTTTTTTTTCACTACAACACCACTCAATAAAGATTTCATTCTCTTAGCTATTGCAGCAGCGGGATCCATAAAATATTTCACCTGCGGTAAACAGCGTTGAATTTCATCTTTGATTAAAGGGAAATGCGTACAACCTAAAACTAAAGTATCTAAATCCGCCATTTCCGCCCAAGGCGAAAGCTCATCTTTCAACGCGATTAAATCCACAGAATGTCCCCGGATTTTTTGTTCGGCGATTTCGACTAATTTTGTCGATCCCAAACGTTCCACGACGCAATTTTGTGCAAATTTATTCACTAAATCATCTACATAATAACGTTTTACCGTGCCTTTTGTGGCAAGTAAGCCAATATGTTTTGTTTTTGTGGTTTCGGCAGCGGGTTTAATCGCCGGAACCGTGCCGATTATTGGGATAGAAAAAGTTTCGCGTAAAGGAAAGAGTACGACAGTGCTCGCCGTATTGCAGGCGATCACGATAGCATCTAAGGGATAATGCTCATTTATTTGTCGACACGCCGTCAAAGTGCGGTCAATAATACTGGATTCTTTTCTTTCCGAATAAGGAAAACCGCCATTATCAAAACAATAGAGATAATGCCAGTCGGGTAATAATTTTTTGGCTTCGCGATAAACGCTAAAGCCTCCCATGCCGGAATCAAAAAAGAGGACAGTGGGGCGTTTTTCTTTTATATCCATAAAAACTCGTTGAAAATCGACCGCACTTTCAATGTCTATCTGCTCGTAATTTTATGCGTAGGGTATTCTTGCCCGCCATGAAATTTCGATGATATTGCGACAGACAGAAATGCCTGCCCACATTAGGCGTTCGAGTAAATTTCTTTATCATTTAACCAGCGGCGAATTAAACTTTCAGCAACCGCCGGTTGAGATTGTATTAATTGTTTGGCGTAATGTTGCACCATTGGAATCATTTTGCGATCACGCATTAAATTCGCCACTTTAAATTCCGCGATACCAGTTTGTTTTGTACCAAGCACTTCCCCCGGCCCGCGAATTTCTAAATCTTTTTCGGAAATCACAAAGCCATCTTGACTATCACGTAATACTTGTAAACGTTTCTGCGACACCTTACCGAGCGGTGGTTTATACATTAATACGCAAAATGATGCCGTGCTGCCGCGCCCGACACGTCCGCGTAATTGGTGAAGTTGCGATAAGCCTAAACGCTCCGCATTTTCAATTATCATCAAACTGGCATTCGATACGTCTACGCCCACTTCTATCACCGTCGTTGCCACTAACAAGTCCAATTCTGCATTTTTGAATTGCAGCATGACCTCTTGTTTTTCTTGCGGTTTCATTCGACCGTGAACCAACCCGATTTTCAACATTGGCAAGGCCTTGCTCAAATCGTCCCAAATGGCTTCAGCAGCTTGCGCTTCCAACACTTCCGACTCATCAATCAGCGTACATACCCAATAGGCTTGGCGTTTTTCGTTTACGCAGGCATTTTTCACACGTTGCACAATTTCATCGCGCCGTTCTTCTGAAATCACGACTGTGGTAATCGGCGTTCTTCCGGGCGGAAGTTCATCAATAATCGATGTATCCAAATCGGCATACACGGTCATTGCCAAGGTACGCGGAATCGGCGTTGCGGTCATAATGAGTTGATGCGGATAAAAACCGGCTTTCTCGCCTTTTTCACGTAACATCAAGCGCTGGTGTACGCCGAAGCGGTGTTGTTCATCAATAATGACCAAAGCAAGATTGGCAAATTCCACGGCTTCTTGAAAGAGCGCGTGTGTGCCTACCACCATTTGCACCGTACCGGTTTTAATTTTTTCCAGTTCAGCTTGGCGGGCTTTACCTTTTACTTTACCGGCAAGCCAGCCCACTTCAATGCCGAAAGGTTCAAACCAACGACGAAAATTATTCGCGTGTTGCTCGGCCAAAATTTCGGTGGGCGCCATTAACGCGACCTGTTTTCCATTATCAAGCGCCGTCAAGGCCGCTAATGCAGCGACTAATGTTTTACCGGAACCCACATCCCCTTGCACCAAACGCATCATCGGAAAATTTTTTGCCAAATCTCGTTCAATATCACCGATGACTCGTATTTGTGCATTGGTAGGTTTAAATGAAAGTGCGGCTAAAAAGCGTTGTTTTAAATCCGTTTGATGACATAAAGACAAAGCTGAAAATTGCTGCGTTCCTAACCGCACTTTTTGCATAGCGAGATTGTGTGCGAGTAATTCTTCAAAAATCAATCGTTGCTGCGCAGGGTGTTTGCCCTGTTCGAGGATCTCCGAAGAAATATCCGGCGGCGGGCGGTGTAAAAAGCGGAGAGCTTCCTTTAGACTGAACGAATGCGGATTAAATTCGGGCGGTAAAATTTCCGCTAAGGGAATTTTATCCAATAAGGCCAGCGCCTGATCGGTTAATTTGCGTAACGAATTTTGCTTAAGGCCTTCGGTGGTCGAATAAATCGGCGTCAGTGTTTCTTCTAATACGAGCGGGGCATTATCACGGACGATTTGATATTCCGGATGATGCATTTCCGCCATAAAACGACCGCGCTTGACTTCACCGAATGCTTTTACCCGTGCGCCGATCTGAAAGCTATTTTTCATTCCGGCATTAAAATTGAAAAAGCGCAACGTAATTTTTGATGAACCGTCGGATAACACAACGGTCAGCATCGGTCGACGTCCAAACGCCACTTCACAAGTTTGCACCACCCCTTCAATTGTCGCATACCATTCCGGACGGAGATCAATGATAGGCGTAATTCGCGTGCGATCTTCATAACGAAGCGGTAAATGGAAAAGCAAATCTTGGAGAGAATGAACACCAATGCGCCCGAGTTTATCGGCGATTGCCGCACCGACGCCGGATAACGCGGTTAACGGAATGGCATCAAGATATTGCGTCATGATTTATTGTGCTTCGTTAATATTACGTTTTACGCTAACAACCGTCGTAATCGCCCTCAATTTACGCAAAACATTTTCAAGATGTTTGGTGTCTCTAACGCTAATTAACAACACGACTTGAAGCAAATTATCTTCTAAATCTTCCGTCCAGATACTTTGAATATTACTTTCGGCAGTCATAATCGCGGTCATTAAACTTGGCAAAGATTGCTGTTCATTCAGCATTTGAATGCGTAATTCTACTTCAAAATCGACCGCACTTTGCCCCTCCTCCCAATGCACCGCAATGAGCCCCGATTTATGATTGCGTAAGTTTGCACAGGCTTCATGGTGAACGACAACGCCTTTGGTCGGCGTTGCATAAGCAACAATCACATCTCCCGGAATCGGGTGGCAACATTGTGCGAAGCTGGTTTGCACTTGTGTGGTATTTAAGGCAATACTGCCGTTATTATTGGGATCGCCGTCCGTGTCCAATTTAATCGACTCGCCCAACAATCGGTGAGCAATGATAGTGCTCATTCGATTACCTAGGCCAATTTCCTGATATAGGCTTTCAAGCGAATTTAATTTTAATGAATCCAATAATTGCTGAACCGTGCCGGTATCTAGAGTTTCAATTTTATACGGCGCAAGCGCGTCTTCCAATTGAGATTTGCCCAACTCAATCGCATCTTCTGCACGCAATAATTTTAAATAGTGGCGAATTCGGGTTCGTGCACGCGCCGTGACGACAAAATTCAGCCAATGCGCACTTGGACTTGCGCTCTCATCCGTTTTAATTTCAACGGTTTGTCCGGATTCTAAAGATTGTAATAACGGATAATCTTTCCGATCAACAATCGCACCGACGCAATGATGACCGATATCGGAATGCACGGCATAAGCAAAATCAATCGGCGTCGCGCCCATCGGAAGTTCGATAATGCGTCCTTTCGGCGTGAAAACATAAATTTCTTTTGGGAAAAACTCGGCTTTTACATTTTCGATAAATTCAAAAGAATTGCCTACGTTTTGTTGAATTTCAACTAAGCTTTGTAGCCATTGCTGTGCTCGCACCTGAGCCGTCGTGGTATCATTTTTACCGTTTTCACGATAAACCCAATGCGCCGTTACGCCCATTTCGGCAACCTGCTCCATGTCTTCGGTCTGAATATGAACTTCTACCGGAACGCCGTGCGGGCCGATCATAGACGTCTGTAAGGCCTGATAACCGTTGGCGCGAGGAACCGCAATATAGTCTTTAACTTTGCCCGGGCGCGGTTTATATAACGAATGCATTTGCCCCAAAACGCGATAGCAGGTATCAATGTCATCAACAATCACGCGGAATGCATAAATATCCATAATGGAATGAAATTGTTGCTCATTTGTACGCATTTTTTGATAAATTTTATACAAATGCTTTTCACGTCCCCAAACGCGCGCCGGAATATTAAGTGCGGTCAATTTCGTCCGAATTTCTTCGGAGATATGTTGAATCAGCTCCTGACGATTGCCGCGCGCCACATCCACTAATTTCTTCAACACGGTGTAGCGCTGCGGGTGCATGGCTTGAAAAGAAAGATCTTCCAATTCGTTTTTGATATGCTCAATGCCTAAGCGATGTGCTAAAGGGCAATAAATTTCAAGGGTTTCTTTGGCAATGCGGCGACGCTTATCGGGCCGTAATGCACCAAGCGTACGCATATTATGGGTGCGATCGGCAAGTTTGATTAATACGACGCGAATATCCCGTGTCATAGCTAAAATCATCTTCCGAAAATTTTCAACTTGCGCTTCCTGACGAGTACGGAATTTCAGCTTATCCAATTTAGACACGCCCTGCACAATCTCCGCGACACTTGCGCCAAACTCGTCTTTCAATTGTTCTTCCGTATAAGGCGTATCTTCGATCACATCGTGCAACAAGGCCGCCATAATCGCTTCATGATCAAGGTGCATTTCCGCAATAATTGAAGCCACCGCGACAGGATGAGTGATATAAGGCTCGCCGCTTGAGCGATATTGTCCCTCGTGCGCTTTTTGGGCAATGACAAACGCACGTTTAATTAATTCGATTTGATCATTCGGCAAATAGCTTTGAATGATTTGATCTAAATTTGCAAATAATTCCAAAGGGCACCTTACCTAGAAAAACAACATGAGAAAAACCCGTCTAAAAATGACCGCACTTTAGCGACAAACGAGGCGGTTACTCCATAATCAACGCAATTGCGGCATCTTCGTTTCTTCGTGCATCCATCGCGGCCTGACGTTCCTGAATATCCATAATTTCTTCCGAAATCAATCCTTCTTCAATTTCACGCAAGGCAATCACTGTCGGCTTATCATTATCCGGCGAGACTAACGGCATGCGTTGATTTAGTTGTAATTGTCTTGCGCGACGGGCTGCCATTAAAATCAAATCAAAACGATTGCCTACTTTTTCTACTGCATCTTGGACGGTAACTCGTGCCATATTTTACTCCGTTTCACTAATTCATCGTATTTTTAAAGGGGAATATCATACTAAATTCAGGGTTATTTGACTAGTAGCCGATGGAGCAACGCGGCCTGCGCCTGTTGCTGATATGTTTTGCTTAAACGCTCTGCGCGCAAAATGCTTTGCAAATCCAGCAGCGCCTGTTCAAAGTGATCATTAATAATCACGTAATCGTATTCGTCGTAATGTGAAATTTCATTCATCGCTTTCGCCATTCGCTCAGCTATCACTTCGACCGAATCCTGCCCGCGCCCGATTAATCGACGTTCCAATTCCTCCAAAGAAGGCGGCAGAATGAAAATACTTTTAACGCTCGGAATCTTTTGACGAATTTGCTGTGCTCCCTGCCAATCAATATCTAAAAAAACATCAATTCCTTTGGCCAGATTTTCCATTATTGCCGGCAGCGATGTACCGTAATAATGGCCGCCAAAGACATTAGCGTATTCTAAAAAATGTGATTTCTCAATTAATATCTCAAATTCATCTTTTGATACAAAATAATAATGCACACCATCTTGCTCGCCAGGGCGAGGCTGGCGGGTCGTGTGGGAAATGGAAACCATTTTTGGCGAACCGGAATCCCGTTCCAACAACGCCGCAATTAATGACGACTTTCCGGCCCCACTCGGCGCGGAAACGATGTATAAATTACCTTGGGACATAAACTAACTCCTTTATTTTTTACCGTTTCATTATACAAAAAGAAAAGTAAAGTGCGGTCAAAATTCTCCACGTTTTTTGACCGCACTTCATACATTAATTATTCGTTTAATATTCGTTTATTTAATTCACCGCTTCCGCGGTATAGTTCAACTTATGAATGGCTTCAATTAATTGTTCATCCGTCACTTTCGGATCTTCTACCACCGTGACTGTCCCATCTTTAATTGATGCTTTAGTGGAAATCACACCATCAATATTAC
>CAURMH010000066.1:0-6179 GCA_963525745.1 uncultured Pasteurellaceae bacterium
GCCAAACAGAGCACACCATAAAGCAGAACGATACAGAACCATACTGCAAAAATTGAAGTTGCTTCACGAAGCATATACGCTTTGTAGAAATCTAATTTTTGCCACCAAGTAGCCGTTACCGGGCGGGTATATTTTTTACGTTTACTCGCTATAATTGACATAATTTTCCTCCCTTAGCCCTTTGGTTTTAATAATGAAATAACGTAGTCTTTTGCACTTTCTACTTTGCCTTGGTTAATTGCCGCGGCAGGATCGACGTGCTTAGGACATACTTCTGAACAGTAACCTACGAAGGTACAAGTCCATACCCCGTTTTTACCATTTAGTAATTTCATGCGCTGGGCTTTGCCGTGGTCACGGTTATCAAGATTATAACGATGGGCCATAGTAATTGCAGCAGGGCCGATAAACTCAGGATTGAGGCCGAATTGAGGACAAGCGGCATAACACAAACCACAGTTGATACACATTGAGAATTGGCGATATTTCTCTAATTGTGCAGGCGTTTGTTTAGTGCGGCTTACTTGCAGCTCTTTCGACGGATGCGGTTTTCCATCAAGCGGAGGCGCTTCATTACCGATAATGTACGGCTTAATCGCTTCCAAACTCTCAATGAAGTGACTTAAATCTACGACTAAGTCGCGCTCAATCGGGAAGTTTGCCAATGGCTCAATACGCATATGGCCGCTGTAATCACGCAAGAAGGTCTTACAAGCGAGTTTAGGCTTATTGTTAACCATCATCCCACAAGAACCGCAAATCGCCATACGGCAAGACCAGCGGTAAGACAAAGACGGTTCAAGTTTATCTTTAATATAGCCCAACGCATCAAGCAAAGAAGTTTGATTATCGTAAGGCACTTGATACATGCTTAAATGCGGTTCTTGATCATTTTCCGGGTTATAGCGTAACACTTCAACATTCATTACGGGGGTATTAGCCATTTGCTTGCTCCTTAGCTTTCGCAGCCGCTTCGGCAGCTTCTGCTTCAGCGCCATAAACACGTTTTGCAGGTTGTGATTTAGTGATTTTCACCGGACTGTAGTCAATCGTCGGCGCACTGTTTTCATTATAGAATGCAAGAGTATGTTTCAAATAATTCACATCATCACGCTCGGTGTAATCTAAACGCTGATGCGCACCACGAGACTCTTTACGAGCAATCGCAGAGTTCGCAATGGATTGTGCGACATCAAGGATATAACCTAGTTCGACCGTATATAAAACATCCGTATTAAACACGCTTGAACGATCAGTGACATGAACACGTTTATAACGTTCTTTTAACTCGGCGATCTTATCAACCGCTTTCTGCATACTTTCTTCCGTACGATAAATACCACATCCTTCTTCCATAATTTCACCCATTTCATCACGAATGGTTGACCAAGATTCATTACCTTCCTGTTTATAAAGTGATTCAAGACGGGAAACGACATCTTTTGCTTGAGAATCGACCGCACTTTGGTTCGCCGGTTTCGCTTCAACGGCACGCTGCGCCGCATATTCGCCGGCAACGCGACCAAGTACGACTAACTCAGCCAGTGAGTTTGAGCCCAAGCGGTTTGCGCCGTGCAATCCTGAAGAGGCGCATTCGCCCACGGCAAATAAGCCTTTGATTCGGGTTTCACTGTTAAAATCGACTTCAATACCGCCCATTGTATAGTGTACAACAGGACGAACCGGAATTGGTTGTTCAACAGGATTTACACCTTCATAAGCACTTGCCAATTCACAAATAAATGGAAGGCGTTCGTGTAAATATTTTTCACCGAGGTGACGCAGGTCCAAATGCACAACATCGACGCCTTTTGCGGTTTTTAATGTATTGCCTTTGCGCCATTCCTGCCAGAATGCTTGGGATACTTTATCGCGAGGACCTAATTCCATGTATTTATTTTGAGGTTTACCGATCGGGGTTTCAGGTCCGAGTCCGTAGTCCTGCAAATAACGATAGCCGTCTTTATTCACTAAGATACCGCCTTCGCCACGACAACCTTCGGTCATCAAAATACCGGTATTCGGTAAGCCGGTTGGGTGATACTGAACAAATTCCATATCACGAAGTGGTACGCCGTGGCGATACGCCATGGATAAACCGTCACCGGTTACGATGCCGCCGTTAGTATTGAATTTAAATGCGCGACAACCACCGCCGGTAGCAATAACAACGGCATTGGCATTAATTTGTACCAATGAACCTTCCATCATATTCATTGCAACCAAACCACGAGCATGGCCGTCATCCACTAAAATATCAAGCACAAAGTGTTCGTCAAAACGTTGAATTTGTGGAAACTGTGTAGAAGTTTGGAAAAGGGTATGTAATAAGTGGAAACCGGTTTTATCGGCGGCAAACCAAGTACGCTCGATTTTCATTCCACCGAAACGACGCACGTTTACATCGCCATCAGCCTTACGGCTCCAAGGACATCCCCAGCGTTCAAGTTGGGTCATTTCAACCGGAGAGTGTTCAACGAAATATTCCACGACATCTTGTTCGCAAAGCCAGTCACCACCCGCTACCGTGTCGTGAAAGTGTTTATCGTAAGAATCTTCTTCTTTGATGACGGCCGCGGCCCCGCCCTCTGCGGCTACAGTATGGCTACGCATCGGATAAACCTTTGAAACTAAAGCAATTTTTAAGTTAGGGTTTGCTTCTGCTGCTGCAATTGCTGCACGTAAACCGCCACCACCGGCGCCAACAATTGCAATATCGACATTAACAGTTTGCACGATATCCTCCAAATAAATGAAAAGTAAATAGGATCCTAAACTAGGATACGACACGTCTATTCTGCCATTTTTTCTTGGTGATTTAATAGCCCTTTTGGGATTCAAAAATGAAAAAGTGGTAATTTTGTGATCTAACTCAAAAAAGTTATCTTCTTATATCCATTGAGTTGAGAACCGCTCTCGTTTAGAATAGTTTCCTTTGAGAAAATAGGGAAAAAAATGACCGCACTTAATGATTCGCCGATCGTATGGCAACCCTCGGCTAAAATTGAGGCCTTATTGGCTAGAGCAAAAATTATTCGTGAAATTCGTCGATTTTTTACTGAACGTGGGCTACTTGAAGTTGAAACGCCGATATTAAGCGAATTCGGCGTCACCGATCTTCATCTTTCCACTTTCAATACGAAATTTATTGCGCCGTTGGGAGAACAATCAAAGACGCTTTGGCTTTCTACCAGCCCGGAATATCACATGAAGCGCTTAGTGGCGGCGGGAAGCGGCCCGATATTTCAGATTGGCAAAGTTTTCCGCAATGAAGAAGCCGGAACTTATCACAATCCTGAATTTACCATGCTGGAATGGTATCGGCCGCACTTTGATATGTATCGGTTAATCAATGAAGTGGATGACTTATTACAACAAATTTTGGATTGTAAGCCGGCAGATAGCCTAAGCTATCAATTCGTTTTCCAAGAATATGTCGGCGTTGATCCGCTATCGGCGACGCGCGCAGAATTGCTTGAAATTGCAAGAATGCATCATCTTATGGCTGATGATAACGAAGAACGCGATACATTGCTGCAATTTTTATTTAGTGCCGTAGTCGAACCTCAAATCGGTCGAAACGCGCCTGTCGCCGTTTATCATTTTCCGGCAGGACAAGCGGCGTTAGCACAAATTTGTGCGGAAGATCAACGCGTTGCAGAACGTTTCGAGTTTTATTATAAAGGTCTTGAATTAGCCAATGGTTTTCAGGAGCTGTCTGACGCGCGGGAGCAGCAGCGCCGTTTTGAACAAGACAATTTATTACGCCAAAAAGCAGGATTGCCTCAGCGCGATATTGATTATCGTTTTATTGCTGCGCTGCAAGCGGGTTTACCCGCGATGTCCGGTGTGGCATTGGGGGTTGATAGACTGATTATGTTAGCGCTTGGCGCTAAAAAGATAAAGGATGTTATTTCTTTTGCCATCGATTGCGCTTAAGTGTAATCAATCGCAAAAGTGCGGTTAAAAATAAATGCGTTTTAGTTTTTAATCGCGGGCTTGACAAGTCGGTTCAGATTTTTTAGTGCAAATTCTTTGATATTCGGCGCGGCATCCTTTGCATTTATGATTTCTTCGTATAGTTTTATTGCTTTTTGTTTGTCTTTAGGCACGCCGAATCCGTTTTCATAAAATTCCCCCAAGCGAAGTTTCGCTTCGTCATTGCCTAATTCGGCACAGGTTTTAAGCCATTTTAAGGATTTTACATAATCGTTTTTCAAAAAGTAAATTTCACTTAACATCAACATGCTTGCTTGATCTTTAGCATTTGCGGTTAATTCAAAAAGCTTAATGGCATGCGGCTCATTTCGTTCAATGTAGCTGCCTTTGTAATACATTAATGCTAGATTATTCAATGCCTTAATATTACCGCTTTCAGCCGATGAGCTAAACCACCAATACGCTTGTTCTACACTTGGCCTTACTCCGCGTCCGGTATTAAACATAACGCCTAAATTAGCCTGAGCCATCGGATGACCTTCCAGCGCCATTGGATAGATGACATTAAATGCCAGCGACCAATATCCGCTGTTAGCGAAATATTGCGCAATATTCATACGTTGTTGGTCTAAATCTTTTTTTTCATTCACCACTGTCGTTTTCATTGCCCAAATATCGGCGTGAATGAGAAGTGCGGTTAAAAAGAGGAGAAATTTGTTCATTTATAATGTAGATGTGAGTAAAAGAATAAAAAAAATGGCCGAGATAGCGAATTCAATCAGGCCGGTTTGTTGAATAGATAGCTTTCGCGTCGGTAAATAGGCGGTTCTAGCCAATCCTATCAAGAAAGCTAACGCTAATCCGTATTGTTTTGCAATGAGATAACTCGCGATACAAATTAGATGAAAAATGACCGCACTTTTAAAGTAACGGGGGTTTTTGCGCTCTCTCATCACCGATTTAATATAAAGTGTTGTGCCGATAAAAAAGAGGCTTGGGTGCAATGCAACCCACCAAATTTTATGGTCAAACTGCCGGTCGGGGAAGTAGTAGGCGCCCATACCGGCCAGCGCAAAAATCGTGATACCCACCAAATCATTGATTAAATTACGTTCATCTTTTCGTTTAGTGTAGTAGATACTGACTTGTACGAGAGGCAACATCGCCAAAACAAAAAACAATACTTTCCAATTATATAAAATGGCGGGAATGGCGAGCAATGCAGTTGCAATAGCGTAAATGGCGGTCCATTTTTGATATTGTTCCAAACTTTTTCCTTTGCTCTTAAATAAGCTAAGGAAAGGGTAAGTCATCAAATACAGACTAAACCAAGCGAGCAACAGGAATAAATGCAGCCAGATTGGCTGCGATAGTAACATGCCGTAGATAAAAGGCAGCAAAGCCATTACCATAGCACCATATTGATTTGAAATTAGTGGTTTCATCATTCTTTAAAAGGGACAATATTTGCTGATGATTTTACCGTGAATTTTAAGATTTACAAAATATTGACCGCACTTTAGAATGAGCAAAGAGACGGTTTTTTGATGTCATAATACGGTGAATTTTTATTTAAAATAGGAGTATGTTTATGCCAATTTGGACAACAGAAATGTGGCAGTCAGCCGCTATCGGATGTGTTGTAGGAATTATTGTTACTTATCTTGTGCTACGATTCACAAAAGGTTCGTTGAAAAAGCAAACGCAGCGGGAAAACGAACTGAAGCAGGCTAAAAACACGTTAAATATTCAAAATGAGCGCCTGGAGAAGTATTTTGCCGAAAGTGCCGCCTTATTTAAGGCACTGGCTAATGACCATCAGAAGCTCTATCGCCATTATGCTGAATCTTCAGCGCAGTTTTTAGGCGATAAAACGGCTCAGGCACTTTTCATTGAAGAACAGCCAAGTGCCCCGCAAGAAACAGCGTCGGCGCCACACGATTACTCGCAAGGGGCTTCCGGGTTGCTGAAAGCAGAGCGATAAAATTCTGTATTTGTTGCGGGTAAAAACTCATTCAAATTTGACCGCACTTGTAGGGTGGGATTTATCCCACCAATAAATTCATTTTGTGAATGGTGGGATAAATCCCACCCTACGATTAGATTGCGTCCGCAATCAACGTGCCCATTTCTACCGTTGAAACAGGGGCAGAGTCATCGGATAAATCACCGGTACGGTGACCATTGGCTAAGACTTTTTGCACCGCATTTTCAATGGCATCCGCTGCTTCGTTTAAGTT
>CAURMH010000067.1:0-5837 GCA_963525745.1 uncultured Pasteurellaceae bacterium
GTGGAAATAAGGCATAACTTTGGAATACGGTGTTGATGTGACGTTTTTCTGCCGGTACATTGGTAATGTCTTCACCGTCCAAAATAATATTGCCTGAATCCAACTCTTCCAATCCTGCCAACAAACGTAACACGGTGGTTTTACCGCAACCGGATGGACCGAGAATGGTGATGAATTCACCGTTATTAATGGTTAAATTGAAATCGCTAATAATGGTATTGGAACCGTAGGATTTTTTGATAGAACGAAGCTCAATAATTGGCTTGTTTTGAACCGGATTTTCCACTAGCTTTGGTTTTCTCCCTAAATTTCACCAACATGGGTACTGAGTAGAAATTTGCCTGTAAACGAATTGTGACAGGCGCGATGCAGATATAAAAGAATCCCTATAATATAGTGAATTAGGCATGATGAAAAGGGCTAAATTTCGCCTAGGCCGAAAATTCATTAAAAAATCGGCAAAAATGACCGCACTTTAGGCAAATTGACCAAATTAATTGTCAAGTTCTTGTTATATATCAAGAATTCAAGACGGTTTTGCCGTTAGACTTAAAGCGATATAAGGAGAAAATAATGAATATGCAACAATATTACAACAACTTATTACAACGATTTTTACATTATGTTTCTTTTGATACGCAATCAAAGCCCTCTGCAAAACATTCGCCAAGCTCGAATGGCCAAATGAAATTGGCCTTACAATTACAGCACGAACTTATCGAACTCGGATTAAGAGAGGTTAGTGTGAGCAAGCATGCTGTGGTGACAGCGTTATTGCCCGCCAATCATCCCGATTTAACGCATACGATAGGGCTTATCGCCCACCTTGATACCTCGCCCCAATGTAGCGGCAAAAATGTGCAACCGGAAGTGATTGAGCATTATCGTGGCGGCGATATTGCCCTCGGTCGTGGAGACGAATTCATCAGCCCTGCCTATTATCCATTTTTGCATCAATTGATCGGTAAAACATTAATTGTGACCGACGGCACAACCTTATTGGGCGCGGATAATAAGGCGGGAATCGCCGAAATAATGACCTCACTTGAGGTTTTGCAGGCGAAGGCATTGCCGCATTGTCATATTCGCGTCGCCTTTACGCCCGATGAAGAAATTGGCTTGGGGATACATTATTTTCCAATTGAACAATTTCAATGTGATTGGGCTTATACCATTGATGGCGGCGAAGAAGGCGAGTTGGAATATGAGAATTTTAACGCCGCCGAAGCCAAAGTAACGATTCACGGACGTGCCATTCATCCCGGTTATGCAAAAGACAAAATGGTGAATGCGTTGACGTTGGCTTGCGAATTTCAGCAAAGTTTGCCAAAAGAGGAGGTTCCGGAAAAAACAGCGGGCAGAGAGGGTTTTTTTCATTTGGATAGTTTTACGGGTGACATAGAAAAAGTCGAATTGCATTATTTGGTTCGCGATTTTGACGCGGCAAAATTTGAAGAGCGTAAAAACTATTTTGCCGCATTAGTAGAAAAGTTTAATCAGGAGAAAAGATTAAAACGGCCCCTTGAGTTAATGCTAAAAGAGGGTTATAAAAATATGTATGACAAAGTCAAAACGGTGCCGCAGGCGATTGAAATGGCCGAACGGGCAATGCAAAATTGTGGCGTTATACCAAAACATAAAGTGATTCGCGGCGGCACGGACGGCGCCTTTCTGACAGAGAAAGGATTGGTTTGTCCAAATTTGTTTACCGGCGGTTATAATTTCCACAGCAAACATGAATTAATTTCGTTGGAAGGCATGCAAAAAGCGGTGGACGTACTGGTGGAACTGGTGAAAATAAAAAAAGTAAAAAAATAGAAAAAAATTAAAATAATGCTTGCGTTTGTAAATTCCTGTAAGTATAATGACCCCGTTTTATTGAAGATTCCTTCGATAAAGCTAAACTTTAGAGATTTTATTCATAAATTCCTTTTCACCCCTATGTAAAAATAGGGGTTTTTTTTATCTTAAATTCGGCTCAAGATAAAACGCCCCCTTAGCGCCTTTCGGTCGTTTGACGCTATTCCGGTTTTATTTCTTTAAAGGCACCGGCGGGTTTAAAAAACAACGGCATTTTTGACCGCGCTTTTTCAAGATTAAAAATCAACGGATAGGTTCTTTTTTGAGCGACAATAACCATTAACGGTGAAAAAAAACGGGCGCGACCTTTTTTAATGGCAACAGGGCGCTTATCCAAAATGTCAAAATTTAACAATTGTAACCAATCAATAATCCGCCAACCCATATAGCGGCGAAAGGCGAATCCGCCTAATGTGAATTTAAAGGCAAAAGGGCTGCAAGGGTTAAATAACGAAAGAAATAAATAGCCGTCATCTGTCAAAACGCGTTGTACTTCGCGTAAAATTTGGTGAGGATCTTGCGCGAAATTGAGCGTATTGGCTAATAAGCAGGCGTTTATTTCGTTCTGAATAAAGGGCAATGCCGTATTTTTGGCGCAGATTACGCTGTCGCCGCCGCTTAAAAGTGCGGTCGATTGTAGCTCGGTTTGTCGCGCAGTTTGTTCCGTTAAAACAATCTGATGGCACAAAGGTAAATTCACCTGAATTTGGCCGCTTAAGCCGCCGATTTTAAGTAATTGGTAACCCAACACTTTTGGAAACCACTCGGCAAAATAGTCGCTTAACGCCTGACAGCAAGCGTCGCCGTAAGGAATTTGGCGCCAATGAGCCGGTTCAACTAACGAATGGTTAAGTTTTGCCGCCCGATTTAAATTTATTTTCATCGTTTTAACTGAGGTTTGTGATGTTAATTCCGTTTCCTGTATTAAAGGATAATTACAGTTGGCTCTATGCCCGTCCGAACTTACCGCTGCTGATTGTGGATATTCCCGACGCAGTGCCGCTATTGGCTTATTTAACGGCGCATAAATTGACTGTCGAAGCCGTACTATTAACTCATCGCCACGACGATCATATCCAAGGTGTTGCGGAATTCTCAACGCATTATCCGAACGTCCCCGTTTATGCGTCTTCCGAATGCGCTGATAAAGGCGCGACGGTGATTGTAAACGAAGGGGAAATTACCACGCCGCATTACCAAATTCAAGTGCTACCGAGCGGCGGGCACACAGAAAAACAGGTGAGTTTTTTCGTCGATGGACAGTTGTTTTGCGGCGATGCGTTGTTTTCTGCCGGTTGTGGCCGCGTGTTTACGGGGGATTATGAACAGATGTTCGATACGTTGCAACGTTTTAACGCCTTGCCGGACGAGACCTTAATCTGCCCGGGACATGAATATACCTTGGCGAATTTAGCCTTCGCGGAAACCGTCTTAAAAGAACAAAATGCCTTAAAAAGTCATCGCACGTTGGTTGAGCGATTGCGTCGGGAAAATAAACCGAGCGTGCCGACGACATTAAAATTGGAAAAACAAATCAACCCGTTTTTACAAGCCGAGACGTTATCGGATTTTATTCGACTGCGCCGAGCGAAAGACAATTTTTAACCGCCTTGATCGATTTACTACATAATAAAGGTGAATTTTAACGCAATGGCGGCAAAGGATTTGCTCAAATGGCGACGATTCATTAAAATAGCTGGCATTTTTGAAGCAAAATTTAATACCGCCACAAATTAAAGTGCGGTCATTTTTGACAATATTTTATGACTCTTTTGGTTCTTGGTATCAATCATAAAACAGCAGCGGTTTCCGTGCGTGAAAAAGTCGCATTTTCGGAGGAAAAACGCCGCCTTGCGCTGCAACAAATTCAAGCACAAGGCTTGGCCGAAAGTGCGGTGATTCTTTCCACCTGTAATCGTACGGAAATTTATTTTCATCATCACGAAATCTCCCCGCAAGAAAGCGTACAATGGCAGCAACATTGTGAGCAATGGTTTGCCGATATTCACCGCTTGCCGCCGGAGACGCTGCGCCCAAGCCTCTATTTTTATCAAAATTATCAGGCGGCCAATCATTTAATGCGCGTTGCGTGCGGATTAGATTCCTTAATTTTAGGCGAGCCGCAAATTTTAGGGCAGGTCAAACAGGCCTATTTGGCCTGCGAGCAGTACTACCAAATGACACAACAAAATGTGTCGCCCGAGTTATCGCGCCTGTTCCAAAAAACGTTCGCAACGGCGAAACGCGTGCGAACCGAGACCAATATTGGCGAAAGCGCCGTTTCGGTGGCTTATGCGGCTTGTAGTTTGGCGCGCCGGATTTTCGAATCGCTCGGCAACCTTTCCGTTTTATTGGTCGGCGCAGGCGAAACGATTGAATTGGTCAGCCGACATTTATTACGCCACGGCGTTCGAAAATTGATGATAACTAACCGCACTTTGGCTCGCGCTCAGGCGTTGGTGGAAAGGTTGGAATGCGAAGAAGAGATTGAAATTCACGCGCTGGATCAAATGCAAAATGCACTAAATCAGGCTGATATTATTATTAGCTCGACGGGTAGCCCGAATGTGTTAATCACGAAAGAAATGATAAAAATCGCTCAAAAAGCCCGTCATTATCATCCCATTTTGTGTGTCGATATTGCGGTGCCGCGCGATATTGAGGAAAGCGTCGCCGAACTGGACGGCGTGTATCATTACACCGTCGATGATTTACAAAATATGATTCAGCATAATCTGAATCAACGCGAACAGGCCGCGCTACAGGCGCAGGCGATTATTGACCAAGAATGCGGCGATTTTTTTGAGTGGCTTAAAATTCGTCAATTTTCCAATCTGATTCGGCATTATCGCGATGACGCCGAACAAATGCGCCATGCGCTATTAAAAAAAGCCGAACAAGCGCTGCAACAGGGAGAAAATCCCGCTGATGTTTTACAGGCGCTCAGTTATAAATTAACCAATAAATTGCTTCATTCGCCGACCCACGCATTACAGGCAATGATGAAAGCCGGCAATGCGGAAGGGCTACATATTTTTGCCGAAACCTTGCGCCATCCTTCCGAACCGTAAAATGAAGCCGATTTTGACCGCACTTAGCCTATTCGTTGCCGTTTTCGCGTCGGCAAATTACCGCACGCTGACCGATGCACAAATCACTTACGGCATTTTTCAAGCCGCGCCCGAAGAAATTCGTTTGCATTGGCAAGATGCGCAAGGCACCCCCTACGGCAGCCTGACCCGATTAAAAAACGCCCTACAATCGGATTATCAAATTAAATTGCTCATGAATGCCGGGATTTATACCCAAAACCATACGCCTGCCGGTTTATGGATTGAAAACGGCCGCGAACTTCAGCCGCTAAACCTGAAACGCGGCAAAGGCAATTTTCACGTGCAGCCGAACGGCGTTTTCGTAATTGCAGATAAAAAAGCCTCTATTTTCACTTCGACAGATTATCAAAAACAAAAAATAAAGCCCACTTTTGCGTTACAATCGGGGCCGATGCTGATTATTCACGGTCGCATGAACGACCAATTCGGCGAACAAAAGGCAAGTTACTATAAACGTAATGCCGTCTGTCTTGATAAACAAGGAAATGTCCTGTTTGTACTGACAATAGAAGGCAGGCCGAATCTTTATACCTTTAGCCAAGGATTGCTCAAGATAGGCTGCCAAAATGCATTGTATTTAGATGGCGCCATTTCCGATTGGTATATCCCGAATCAATTTAGTGGCCTACATTGGCGTCCTTTTGTCGGCATGATTTCTGTGCTTGAAACGCATAAAAAATAACAAAACCGACTTATTTGTCGGCAAATAAACGAAAAAAAGCGTTTTTTTCTGAAAAAAAGATTGACGCAATAAAGTCAAATCAGGATAATACGCCCCGCAAAGCCGATATGGTAAGCAAAATGGCTACGTAGCTCAGTTGGTTAGAGCACAACACTCATAATGTTGGGGTCACAGGTTCGAAT
>CAURMH010000068.1:0-5724 GCA_963525745.1 uncultured Pasteurellaceae bacterium
GTTCCGGTATGTTGACCGATGCGCAAACGGAAGAAACCTTAAAAGCAATGTATGCGGAAGGTTATGTGTGCGAACCGCACGGCGCGATTGCGTATCAAGTGTTGAAAGATCAACTCAAAGCGGGTGAAACCGGTATTTTCCTTTGCACTGCGCACCCGGCGAAATTTAAAGAATCGGTCGAGCGCATTCTTAGTTTGGAATTGCCGCTTCCGGAAGCCTTGGATAGACACAATAAATTGCCGTTACTTTCCGATAAAATGGAGAATGATTTTGCGCAATTACGTGCTTATTTGTTAAAATAACAGGGAAAAAGTGCGGTCGATTTTGACAAAGTTTTACCTGAGTAGAATTCGTCGCTTTATATAATATTTGTCGTTGAAATATGAACTTAAATCACAATAACCAATTTATTTATAACCGTTCGTTTATGATATAGGAGTAAAAATGACCCATAAAGCTGTGCACGTTGTGCAAGATGAAATGGCGGCCGATCGTATCCGCTTAACACAATATAGCCATGGAGCGGGCTGCGGATGTAAAATTTCGCCAAAAATATTGGAAACTATTTTACATTCTAAAATGGAAAAATTTGTTGACCCGAATTTATTGGTCGGCAATGAAACGAAAGATGACGCGGCAGTATATGACATCGGTAATGGTATTGGAATTGTCAGTACGACGGACTTTTTTATGCCGATTGTCGATGATCCTTTTGACTTTGGCCGCATTGCCGCAACCAATGCCATAAGCGATATTTTTGCGATGGGCGGAAAACCGATAATGGCCATTGCGATTTTAGGTTTTCCGATTAACAAATTACCGGCCGATGTCGCGCAACGTATTGTTGACGGAGGTCGTTTTGCTTGTCGTGAAGCGGGCATTGCTCTTGCAGGCGGACATTCCATTGATTCTCCCGAACCCATTTTCGGACTGGCCGTAACGGGCATTATTAATACCGATAAAATCAAGAAAAATGCATCGGCGCAAGCAGGCTGTCATTTGTATCTGACGAAGCCGTTAGGTATCGGAATCCTGACGACGGCGGAAAAACAGGGAAAATTAAAACCCGAACATAAAGGCCTGGCGACTCGATTAATGTGTGAAATGAATACGATTGGCAATGAATTTTCTCAGATCGATGGCGTAACGGCGATGACCGATGTAACCGGTTTTGGATTGTTGGGGCATTTGGCTGAAATTTGCGAAGGTTCCAATCTCAATGCCGAAGTGGATTTCAGTGGCATTAAAACACTGGATGGCGTGTATGATTATATCGCGCAAGGTTGTATTCCGGGCGGAACTCAACGCAATTTCGATAGCTACGGACATAAAATTGTCACGCTCAATGAACAACAAAAAGCCGTATTATGCGACCCACAAACATCGGGCGGTTTGCTGATCGCCGTCAAACCTGAAGCTGAGCATGAGGTTTTCGCCGTGGCACATAAAGCGGGTGTTGAGCTATATCCGGTCGGCAAATTGTTAAAGCGACAAAATATGCCGGAATTTATTGTAATAAAATAAAAAACGATTTATATGGCGCTATGGGTGGCATGGGGAAATATTCGGCAGCCTTTTCCCTTTGAACGAATTCCTGCCGAATTCATTTCCGATTCATTGCGGCAGAATGTCGGCGGCACTGCTCGGCTTCAACAGCGCCACCAATGTCGCCGTTTAGCGCATTTTTTGCTGTGGTCGTTATTGGAAAAAACGCCAAAATCAACCGCACTTTTAGCCCGGATCAAACGGACGCAAAGCGGGCGCCCTTATTTTGAAAACAGTCATCTTGATTTTAATATGAGCCATTCGGGCGATTGGGTCGCCGTTGCCTTACAAACCGGCAACGCTTCTCACCAATGGGACAAAAATGTCATCGGCATAGATATTGAAATCCCTAAACAGCGTAATTTTTCGGCTTTATTGGCGCATTTTGCGCCACCGCAGGAACAAAATTGGTTTGGACAACAAAAAAATATGCAAGAAGCGTTTTATCGTTGTTGGTGTTTACGGGAAGCGGTATTAAAATCGCAGGGCGTGGGCATCGTCAAGCTATCCGAAGTGGTTCATGAAGCCAAATCCAAACGAATTTTTACGGCTTATTGCCCCCCGGGACGACTTTGGTACAGTAGCGAATGGCCATTTTATTTCG
Organism: uncultured Pasteurellaceae bacterium; assembly: GCA_963525745.1. Lineage (GTDB taxonomy): Bacteria > Pseudomonadota > Gammaproteobacteria > Enterobacterales > Pasteurellaceae > CAURMH01. Next base: position 2,150 of record CAURMH010000068.1, read on the forward strand.
CTTTATTCAGTAATCAAGGCGACATTCGTCCACAAATTTTTTCTTGGAACAACACACAATTCGTCGAATGTCCTTTACATCATTCTCTCCTTTACACAGTAAATTGAGCAGCCGATTGATTTTAGCCGTCCCGATTACCTTAAAAATCCTCCGAAAACGACCGCACTTAAATGCTATTCCTCTTGTGTTTTTATGGATTACCCCTTATATTCGTCAAAATTTTGTCACTTTTTTATAAACTGGAGAACGTAATGTCAGATCAAGATCCTTGGGGAAAACCGGGGCAAAACGGCTCAAATGGGCAAGCGGGACAATCGGAACACCACTCGTCGGAACAGGGCCAAAAACAATCGAATTGGCGAGGTGATCAACAAAATCGCCGCGATGAAAAGGAGCAGGCGCCGCCGGACATTGAACAGGTTTTCGCCAATTTAATGAAAAAATTAAGCGGAAAAAATACTTCAAATAAAGGGCGTACCAACGGTGGAGTGCCATCTTTTAATTTTGGCAAACTTTTCCCCATTGCTGTCGTTATCGGTTTAATCGCTTGGGGCGTAAGCGGTTTTTACACAATCAAAGAGGCTGAACGTGGAATCGTATTACGCTTCGGCGAACTCCATTCGATTGTGCAACCGGGACTCAACTGGACACCGACTTTTATTGATAAAGTTCTCCCCGTTAATGTTGAACAAATCAAGGAGTTAAAAACGCAAGGCGCAATGCTGACGCAAGATGAAAATATGGTCAAAGTGGAAATGACCGTGCAATATCGCGTACAGGATCCGGCTAAATATCGCTTTAGTGTAACGAATGCGGACGATAGTCTATCCCAGGCTACGGATAGCGCGCTGCGTTACGTTATCGGGCATATGACAATGAACGATATTCTTACCACAGGACGTTCCGTCGTGCGTGAAAATACGTGGAAAGCCTTAAATGAAATTATCAAACCGTACGATATGGGATTAGAAGTTATTGACGTAAACTTCCAATCGGCGCGCCCGCCTGAAGAGGTTAAAGAAGCTTTTGACGACGCGATTAAGGCGCAGGAAGACGAACAACGCTTTATTCGAGAAGCGGAAGCCTATGCCCGCGAAAAAGAACCGATTGCGCGCGGCGATGCGCAACGTATTTTAGAAGAAGCAACCGCTTATAAAGATCGCATAGTGCTTGATGCGAAAGGTGAAGTGGAGCGCTTACAGCGTTTATTACCCGAATTTAAAGCGGCACCGGATTTATTGCGTGAACGCTTGTATATCGAAACCATGGAAAAAGTGATGGCAAAAACCCCGAAAGTGATGTTGGATGCCTCCGGCGGCAACAACTTAACGGTATTGCCCATTGAGCAGATTTTAAAACAAAAATCTGCTCAGCCGATTTCGCACGGCGAAAGTGCGGTCGATTTCGGCGAAGTTTCAACGCCGGTTCAATCAAGCAGAGCGACACCAAAAGAACCGCCGTCGTTGCAATTTGAGCATATTCGTCAAGGGAGAGGTCAATAATGCGTAAATTTTTATTTCCGGTATTCATCCTTATTATTATCGTCCTTTATTCCGGTATCGTCGTTGTAACCGAAGGAACGCGTGGCATTATGTTACGCTTTAATAAAGTTCAGCGTGATGCGGAAAATAAAGTCGTTGTGTATGAACCGGGGCTGCATTTTAAAGTGCCTTTTATTGATAGCATTAAGGTTTTAGACGCTCGAATCAGAACACTTGACGGCTCTACCACGCGTTTTGTTACGGTAGAGAAAAAAGACTTGCTGGTCGATTCCTATGTTAAATGGCGAATCAACGATTTTGGTAAATTTTATACGGCAACCGGTGGCGGCGATTACACTCGAGCGGCAAATCTATTAAGCCGAAAAGTCAACGACCGTTTACGCTCGGAGATTGCCTCACGCACGATTAAGGATATCGTCTCCGGCACGCGCGGTGAATTAATGGAAGGGGCAAAAAAGGCGCTAAGTACAGGACAGGACAGCTCCGCCGAATTAGGGATCGAAGTGATTGATGTTCGCGTAAAACAAATCAACTTACCAGACGAAGTTTCCTCTTCCATTTATCAGCGGATGCGTGCGGAACGTGATGCGGTAGCACGTGAACACCGTTCACAAGGTAAAGAAAAAGCGGCATTTATTCAAGCGGATGTTGATCGTAAAGTTACCCTTATTCTTGCTAATGCGAATAAAACAGCACAAAACTTGCGCGGTGAAGGCGATGCGACAGCGGCTCAGCTTTATGCGAACGCCTTCAAACAAGATCCGCAATTCTATAGTTTTATCCGCAGCCTAAAAGCTTATGAAAACAGCTTTGCCAACTCGGATAACATGATGATTTTGAAACCGGATACGGAATTCTTCCGCTTTATGAAAGCGCCGAAATAATTAAGGGATAAAAAGCGCGGTCAATTTGACCGCGCTTTTTCTTTTAGCTCGATATCGAACCAATTAAACTGCGTGTTTCTTCTTTGACTTCGGTTAATTTTATTTTCACTAAATCACCGATTTTATACGCGCACTCACCTTTGATATAAAGGGCGAGTTCATCCGCGTTAAGCTGCATTTCTTCTTTATTATTATGCAAAGTCGAGGTAGGAACAAAAATAGACGCACCATTGTCCGATAGTTGTACCCGTAATCCGCCCCGAGTGACATCCTGCACTTCACCTTCAAACTCGCTGCTAATTTTATCGGCAAGGTAACGACAATACAGCCAGTCGGCGATATCCCGTTCTACTAAGCGATTTTGCCGACGCGCTTCCTGTAAACGCGCCAATACGCTATCTTGCGGTTTTTCACCGGTTTGTTGCAATAATGCGGCTTTAATTAAGCGATGATTAACCATATCGGAATACTTACGAATTGGCGATGTCCATGTGGCGTAGCCTTCCAAGCCTAAGCCAAAGTGCGGTGCTAATTCGGATTTAAATTCTGCAAAGGTAAGATAGCGGCGTAAACGGTATTCATGATAATTACCTTCTAAGGGTTCAATGTCATGACGCATTCGGCAATACCCTTGCAATGTCGCTAAATTTTCGATGGAATAACGTGCTTTGAGTTCCTCTTGGTTTTCTTCTCTACCAAGTTGATTTAATAGAAAATTATGCGCATTTTCTAAAAATTTTTTATCAAAGCCCATATGTGTATTAAAAATACCGAAGCCGATCCGTTCATGCAGGTACTGTGCAGCACAAATATTGGCGATGATCATGGATTCTTCAACGATTTTGTTAGCTATTCTGCGATGCTCGGCTTTAATTTCGGCTACTTTGCCATTTTCAGCTAATACAAAGGAATAATCCGGCTTTTCTTTAAATAATAAAGAATGAGTTTTCCGCCAATTTATGCGCGTTAACGTGAATTGGTACAAACGCTGAATTTGCTCGGCGATCGCAGGTGTTTCAGGTTGCCATGCATTCGGTACTTGTTCTAAATAATCCGAGACTTTGTTGTAAGCCAATTTCGCTTTGGATTGCACATAAGCGGACACAAAATGCGGTTTTGCGGTGATGTTGCCTTGTAAATCCGTTTCGATGTAACACACGAGCGCCGGACGGGTTTCGTTTGCCATTAA
>CAURMH010000069.1:0-5710 GCA_963525745.1 uncultured Pasteurellaceae bacterium
CGACCGCTCTTAGAGTATGAATTCCCCAGTAAGCATCGGCCGGTACTTCACGTTCACCCAATAAATCTACTTCAGTTCTGTAAGTTGTCATTTTCATCACTCCTATTAGTTAGTTGACTTAGTTGCATTATAGAAATTCGGATAAAAAATAACTTGACCTGGATCACGTTTTTCAAGTCTGATTTAAGAGTTATTTTCATTTTTAAGATTAGTTTTTTTAAGGGAAATTTTTATTTATTCCCCCTTGAAAGTCTAAATATCCCCCCTATATTAAGTGAGCTTTTATTTTTAAGAAGGAAATTAACCATGAATATTCGTCCCTTACATGATCGTTTAATCGTAAAACGAGAAGAAGTTGAAACCCGTTCTGCTGGTGGCATTGTGCTCACCGGTTCTGCCGCGACAAAATCAACCCGCGCAAAAGTGTTAGCCGTAGGGAAAGGCCGTATTTTGGAAAATGGTACCGTGTTACCATTGGACGTTAAAGTCGGCGATACGGTGATTTTTAATGACGGGTATGGCGTAAAAACCGAGAAAATCGACGGCGAAGAGGTATTAATCGTTTCTGAAAGCGATATTTTAGCGATCGTAGAATAAGGTAAAACGGGTATTTTTACCCCGCAATAATTGTATTCAATCGGTGGGCGAGAACGTTCACCTTACAGAAGGAAAATAAAAATGGCAGCAAAAGATGTAAAATTTGGCAATGAAGCACGCAGCAAAATGCTTAACGGCGTTAACATCCTGGCGGATGCAGTAAAAGTGACACTTGGACCAAAAGGTCGCAATGTGATTTTAGATAAATCCTTCGGCGCACCGACTATTACCAAAGACGGGGTTTCCGTGGCGCGTGAAATCGAATTGGAAGATAAATTTGAAAATATGGGCGCACAAATGGTAAAAGAAGTGGCGTCCAAAGCGAACGATGCCGCAGGCGACGGCACAACCACCGCGACCGTATTAGCTCAAGCGATTGTCAATGAAGGTTTAAAAGCAGTTGCGGCCGGCATGAATCCGATGGATTTAAAACGCGGTATTGATAAAGCCGTTGCTTCTGTTGTGGCGGAATTGAAAGTCATTTCCAAACCATGCGAAACATCAAAGGAAATTGAACAAGTCGGTACGATTTCCGCCAATGCGGACGAAACGGTCGGTAAGCTGATTGCACAGGCGATGGAAAAAGTCGGCAAAGAAGGCGTGATTACCGTTGAAGACGGCTCAGGTTTATCCGATGAATTAGATGTGGTAGAGGGTATGCAGTTTGATCGCGGCTATTTATCACCTTATTTCATTAACAAACCGGAAGCGGCAACCGTCGAATTAGATAATCCTTATATCCTTTTAGTCGATAAAAAAATCGCCAATATTCGTGAGTTATTGCCGGTATTAGAAGGCGTCGCGAAAGCCGGTAAACCATTACTGATTATTGCCGAAGATGTTGAAGGCGAAGCGCTTGCGACACTCGTTGTTAATACAATGCGCGGTATCGTGAAAGTTGCTGCAGTGAAAGCGCCCGGTTTTGGCGATCGTCGTAAAGCAATGTTGCAAGATATTGCCATTTTAACTGCCGGTACCGTGATTTCCGAAGAAATCGGCATGGAATTGGAAAAAGCGACATTAGAAGATTTAGGCCAAGCCAAACGAGTCGTAATTAACAAAGACAACACAACCATCATTGATGGTGTCGGCGATGAAGCGCAAATTCAAGGCCGTGTGGCACAAATTCGTCAACAAATTGAAGAATCCACTTCCGATTACGATAAAGAAAAATTGCAAGAACGCGTGGCGAAATTAGCCGGCGGTGTTGCCGTAATCAAAGTGGGCGCGGCGACCGAAGTGGAAATGAAAGAGAAAAAAGACCGTGTGGATGATGCGTTGCATGCAACCCGTGCTGCAGTCGAAGAAGGTATTGTTGCCGGCGGCGGCGTCGCGTTAATTCGTGCGGCAAGTAAAGTTTCCGCGGAATTAAAAGGCGACAATGAAGATCAAAATGTCGGCATTAAACTGGCTTTACGCGCTATGGAAGCGCCGCTTCGTCAAATTGTAGAAAATGCGGGTGAAGAAGCGTCTGTCGTCGCCAGCGCGGTTAAAAACGGTCAAGGAAACTTTGGCTATAATGCCGGTAGCGAAAAATATGGTGATATGATTGAAATGGGAATTTTGGATCCGACTAAAGTCACCCGCTCCGCCTTACAATTCGCTGCGTCTATTGCCGGTTTGATGATTACGACGGAATGTATGGTCACCGAACTGCCGAAAGATGACAAACCGGATCTTGGTGCCGGAATGGGCGGCATGGGAGGAATGGGCGGCATGATGTAATCTGCCGACGAATCTTCTTCGTCTTAAAGTGCGGTCATTTTGGCCGCACTTCTCGTTTTAGCGCACTATTCCTGATGTTTAAATTTCAGTAAATCACGGCGCTCTTTTTTATTCGGACGGCGCTCCGGATGAGGCATTGATAGGGCATTATTTTTCCGTGCCCACGCCATTTCTTCCCGTTTTTTCACGCTTTCTGTCGTTTCACGATATAACAATTGGGCTTCCGGCGCCCCTCGACGCTGATCGCTTAATTTAAGGACTTCAATTTCTTTTTCTTCATAGCCTTGACGCAACTTAATCCTCGCACCGATTTCGATAAGTTTGCCGGTTTTAGCACGCTGACTGTTGTAATGCACTTTGCCGCCTTCAATCATGGCCTTTGCTATAGAACGGGTTTTGTAAAACCGCGCAGCCCATAACCATTTATCCAAACGAACATCTTCCGAATCCGCCATCCTTCTTCCCCTTATACCTCATTAAATAACGTCATTATACAAGTTTTTCTTTAAGCCTACCTGTTTTGGTTTTTCGCCGAAATCTTGTTAAAATCGACCGCACTTTTATTTCATTTTTCATTTTTTATGAAAATCGATCAAACGCTGTTAAATCACGTGCTGCAATTGGCCGAGCGGGCGGGAGGGTATCTCAAAGAATTTTACCGCCATCCAACGGATATTTTCACCAAACCTGACAACACGCCCGTTACCTCCGCCGATCTATTTCTTAGCCGATTTCTAACGGAGGAGTTAACCGCCCTTTCCCCCTCTGTCCCTGTTTTATCGGAAGAAAATTGCCACATTCCTTTTACGGCGCGGAAAAATTGGCAGGCCTATTGGCTTGTTGATCCGCTGGACGGCACACAGCAGTTTATTAATCGTACCGATCAGTTTGCCATTTTAATCACCTTAATTGTTCACCATCGCCCTGTCCTCTCGGTAATTCATGCCCCAATTTTAAATATCACTTATTATGCAATGCAAAATGGCGGCGCTTATAAAAAAACCGCGGAGCAAATAAAATTACTTCCACCTCATGTTTTAAATCTCACTAAACCGCTGCGTATTGCCGTGGGCGCCACTACATCGCAGGAGAAAGTGCGGTCGATTTTGCCGAAGAATTTTCCCTGTGAATTTATCATAATGGGGTCGAGTAGTTTGAAAAGCGGCCTAGTGGCGGAAGGCGCAGTAGATTGCTATGTGCGTCTTGGACAAACCGGCGAATGGGATACGGCTGGTGCGGAAATACTGCTAAAGGAAACCGGCGGACAAATTTTTGATACGCATTTTACGCCGCTGACTTACAATCAGCGCGAGAGCCTGATTAATCCGCATTTTGTTATGGTCGCGGATAAATCGGCGAATTGGCGCACTATCTTTCAATTTAATTGATTGGTTCGATAGGGAATTTTCGTTAGAATAGCGCATTATTCTCCTATTACTCGGAACCAATCAAGGAACTATTATGCAAACTGAACACAATTGTATTGTTATTTTCGGCGCTTCCGGTGATTTGACACACCGTAAACTTATTCCGGCGCTTTATAATTTGTTCAAAATCGGGCGTTTGAACGAGAACTTTTCCGTGTTAGGGGTTGCGCGTTCCGATTTAAATGACGAAACCTTTCGCGAAAAAATGCGCGAGACCTTGTTGGAAACGGAAGAAACCACACCGGAAAGCTTAAATGATTTCTGTCATCATCTCTATTATGAAGCCGTCAATACATCCGATGCGGCGGATTACGGAAAACTGGTACCGCGTCTTGATGAATTACATGCGAAATACCAAACGCATGGTAATACGCTTTATTACATGTCCACACCGCCAAGCCTTTACGGTGTGATTCCGGAATGTCTGGCGGCGCACGGTTTAAATACCGAAGAATACGGCTGGAAGCGTATCATTGTAGAAAAACCGTTCGGCTATGATGAGGAAACCGCCGAAGCGTTGGATATTCAAATTCACCGCTTCTTCGAAGAACATCAGATTTATCGTATCGACCATTATCTCGGTAAAGAAACCGTGCAAAATTTGCTTGTGTTACGCTTCTCTAATGGTTGGTTCGAGCCATTGTGGAACCGCAATTTCATCGATTACATCGAAATTACCGGCGCGGAATCCATTGGCGTAGAAGAGCGCGGTGGCTATTACGACGGTTCCGGCGCAATGCGTGATATGTTCCAGAACCACTTGTTGCAAGTGCTTGCCATGGTGGCGATGGAACCACCGGCGATCATTAACGCCAACTCTATGCGTGATGAGGTGGCGAAAGTGTTGCACTGTTTGCGCCCGCTGACCCAAGATGACGTAGAGCACAATTTGGTATTGGGGCAATATATTGCAGGCGAAGTGGATGGTGTAATGGTGAAAGGCTATTTGCAAGAAAAAGGCGTGCCACCGTATTCTACGACCGAAACCTATATGGCGCTGCGCTGCGAAATCGAAAACTGGCGTTGGGCGGGTGTGCCGTTTTATGTGCGTACCGGTAAACGCTTACCGACGCGCGTCACGGAAATCGTGATTCATTTCAAAACCACACCGCACCCCGTGTTTAGTCAAAATGCACCGGAAAATAAACTGATTATTCGCATTCAACCGGACGAAGGCATTTCCATGCGTTTTGGCTTGAAAAAACCGGGCGCAGGCTTTGAAGCGAAAGAAGTATCTATGGATTTCCGTTATGCTGATTTGGCGGGATCCTCCGTGATGACGGCTTATGAACGTTTATTGCTTGATGCCATGAAAGGCGACGCGACGTTATTCGCCCGTACCGATGCCGTCCATGCCGCATGGAAATTCGTCCAACCGATTTTGGATTATAAAGCCCAAGGCGGCAGAGTGTATGACTACGAAGCCGGCAGTTGGGGACCGATAGCCGCAGATAAACTGATTGCCAAAGAAGGCAAAGTGTGGCGCAAACCGAGCGGTTTGATGAAGAAAAAAGTTTAATTTAGTCAATCTCATGTAGGGTGGGCTTTAGCCCACCGTTCCTCTAACAGAATAAAAGGGTGGGTTAAAGCCTACTCTACGGAAAAACAATGAACTATATTACCTTCCCGACTGCGCAAAGTGCGGTAGAAAAAATCGCACAAGAATTTGTGATTTACAGCCAAATAAACCATTCCGTGCATATTTCCCTTTCCGGCGGTTCCACCCCGAAATTATTGTTCAGAACTTTAACGCAAACCCCTTATGCGGAAGCCATTAACTGGAAAAATCTCCATTTCTGGTGGGGCGATGATCGCATGGTGCCACCATCCGATCCGGAAAGTAATTATGGCGAAGTGCAAAAATTGTTGTTCGATCACATTCAAATTCCTGCTGAAAACATTCACCGAATTCGTGGCGAAAATGAACCGCACTTAGAGCTTAAACGCTTTGAAGAGGAATT
>CAURMH010000070.1:0-5636 GCA_963525745.1 uncultured Pasteurellaceae bacterium
CCGCGTGGTGTACGACGTAAGTGGAAAACCACCTGCGACGATTGAGTGGGAATAAGAAACATAAAAGTGCGGTCGATTTTCAGAAAATTTTGGTTTAGTGCTTTTGAGAAAATGACCGTACTTTATGAAATAGAACAATAATAAACACAAATAGATGCTTTTACCGCACAGGATGCAATAGGGAAAACACAATGCAAAATAACCTAAATTTATACCTCTGTTTGCTATGCACTGCGGCGATAATTATGGATTTTGCTAGCCATGCACTATTAAATTTATCCGGGGTGATAAGTAATATATTTGTATTAGTTTAGGTCATACACAACCTCTTATTAACTGTTTTATTTAATAAATGAAGCCGCTATAATCTAAAACAATTTCTTTATAAACAGGTGATTCTATGTCCATTCATTCTCTTGCCCTTAGTCAAGCCCATTCCGGAAATCGTCATTTATCTTTTTACAGAAAGATATAATGCAGAAACTGCCTATGACAGCCTCCTCAAAGAATTAAATAAGCAAAAATCAATACTCAAAGACTTAGCTAACTTCGATTTTAGTTTTATTCGTAAAAATAAAAAAGAACCTGAAATTAAATGTTTAGGATTACGATATAAACCTTTTTGGCGATTTACTGCTCAACGGGAAGTTGATTATCAATGTAAAGATACCTATTCAATCCCTACCTTTGATAAATACGCACAACGCGTTGAAATTACCGCCGATAACCTTCCTCACGCATTAATTTATCAAATGAATAATGGCAAAATTGAATTACCAATCATTGAGCATTGCCACAAAAAAATTAAATTTGAATACAAATCGGAAATTGTCGTTGAAAAAGAGATCCGAACTATTGATTTTTATCTTAACAAAGGCTATTCCCTACAAAAGAAAAGAGGAGAAAATTCTGACAGCCCGATTGAAAATACTTATAGCCCGGAAATTACAAAAACCACTTTATTAGAAAAAACTAAAAATGCGTTATCAGAAGCAATTGATGCCGATAAAATTATTCATGATGAAATTACCTGCCACGAATTAGGCTTTTATCTTTTGCCTATCTTTCTCTTCCAATATACCAGCTTTGAACCTAGTAAAGAAAATAAAGGTGAATATCTTAGCCAAGTTCAATTTATTGAAATTGATGGCTTGACCGGTGAAATTCTAAATAACTCGAAAAATAAACTAACCAATATCTTAAGTGATGACCAATTTAAAAACTTTGTTATTGAAGCTGCCGCTGAAATTGCAGGCTCCATCATTCCGGGCGTCGGACCAGCTATCAAATATGTCGCCAATCGTTAGCTTAATCAACTTAATGTAGGATTTATTAAGTATTAAGATTCAAAATACACTCTGAAACACCTTAATTCGCCTCAACAAAGGCACAAGCTCAAAAATGTTTAGCAGAACTCTCCCAAAGTGCCATTAGTCGCTTCGAACCGATTAATCACAATCTTTCACTCACTTTTTATCGCATATAGTTTTTATGAGGCGTTTTGATAGAAAAAGTGCGGTCTGTTTTAGATCTGTTTTGACGCTGAAAAACGCTTGGAAAAATGACCGCACTTTTTGAGCATATCACAATGGTTCAAGCGTCCTTGCTTGGAACAAATAAGCAATTGATAGCGCACGCTTCATAGCGTGTGCTTATATTGTAGGAAAAGGCACACGTTAGGAAACGTGCGCCATCAAGGGGTTAAAAGAAAAGAAGGCCGTCTGAAAAACTTTAATATTCGTTTTTCAGACGGCCTTCTTTTCACTTGCCGAAACAAGAGTATTTTGAGACCTTTGCAAAATTCCCCAAAATCCCCTAAATTCCCACCAAGACATTTAGGGGATTTCCCCCCTGATAGCGCAAGCGTCCTCGCTTGTGCCATTACAATCCATTGTGGTTTCGAAGTTAGCAAAATCCCGAGGCAAGCTCACGAATAAAGTTTACCGGAAAAGTGATATTTGGCGATAAAGTGATTACCTGTTTAAGTTCTTCATTTTCTTCTAATGACAAAAAAGTGCGGTCATAAAATCAAAAGGATTCTGAACGTTGGCTTTGCCAACGGCTCCCCAGATAGCCCCCCTTCTGACGCGTAGTTTTATCTATCTAAAAAATAAGCAAATTGAAGTTATTCATGAAAATAGTAAAAATCTGAATCAAACGAAATTGATTTTCAGGCACGCGTTAGGAAACGCGCGCTATCGTGGGGAATCTTTCATATTTTTATAAAGTTAAAGCCAAAAATAAAATCGGCCTATTTTAGCCGATTTTAAGGAAAATTGACAGCAAAGAGGAGATTAAGAATCTCAGACGCTTTGTTGGTGACTCACTCACTATTTATGAGTCTCTTCTTTTTAATTGCCAATTTTCATTATTAGAATTCCCCTCTATTTAACATTTAACCTACCGTAAGATTTACATCCTATTTCATCTCCATTATCACAAGCCTTACGAAACCATTCTTTAGCTAAAGATTTATTTACTTGAACTCCTTTTCCTAAAATATATGATGTTCCCAGCATACTTTGAGCCAATGCAAGTCCTTGCTCTGCGGCTCTGCGATACCATTTCACCGCTTCAACATCATCTTGTTTGACGCCTAGCCCCTGCCCATACATCGTGCCCAACATGAATTGGGCTATTGCAAGTCCTTGCTCCGCGGCTTTGCGATACCATTTCACCGCTTCAACATCATCTTGTTTTACGCCTCGTCCGACAGAATACATATTGCCCAAATAATATTGAGCAGTTGCATCTCCCTGCTCCGCCAAAGGCAACCAACGTTTAAAGGTAGTTTGATCATCGCCCCTCGTCGTGGCTTCAGCGCCTTGTTGGAATTGCTGTTCTGTCGTATCCGCCCAAGCAGTGGATTGAAAAGAAAATACAGAAGCACCGAAAAGTGCGGTGGTAAAAAGTGTTTTTGTTAGTTTCATTTTGTTTTCCTATTAAATTGAATGAATGGATAATCTTTTATTTTTATTCACTAAAATTGGCGTATAAGTCGAAAAATCTTTAAGTACTTCGCCATGTGGGTGCCCATTTCGTCGTTGACTATCAGCTGAAAACACACTAATACAAGGTGAAAATATGTTAGCTAATCCTTGTTGCCAATTATGCTTTGAACCGTGATGGGGAACTTGCAAGCAATAAGTTCTCGCTATTCGTTCAGCACCTAATGATTGCGTTAAATCGGTTAATAATGGCAAATCATTTAAAAACGCATCGCCAGTGTATAAAATGGCATTTTTTGTTTTATCCTCTGGAATAGCCGTTATTTCATTTTCATTGTCTATCGAAACATCAAAAATATGATTATTTCCCATTCCCCTTCCCCAAAAAGAAGAGAGTTTTATATTTCGAATATATAAATATTGAGAAATGATATTTTTGTGTTTATTTCCATTTCCAAATGCGAGAGTGTACAGTGTTTTTAAGGCTGGCGTTGGATCTGTGGAATTAGACTGATGAGATTGAATAATTTGTTTAACCTGCTTTTGAAAAGCAGTCAAATTTGTTGGCACTTTTGCAAGCAAATGAAATGGCACGTTATATAAAACAAATTCAAACTGTTCCTCGCCTTTTCTTAATAAAAGGGCTTTATCAGGATTGAGCCAATGTACATTTTGTTCTAAGTTATCAAATTCATCTGATAATTTTTCAGTAGTTTCAAAAGAAAGTACATCATCAAAATTACTTGGATCAAGACTTATCGAAATTTCATTCTCATTTTCTTTTGCAGGTAATAAGAGAAATTGGGTTTCTTCTAATTCTTCAGCAAAATCAGTTTTGAAATATTGAATAGGGTTCTGATAAAATGCCCATTCTTCATCATCTGGCTGAATATCTAAAAGTAAAGCAATCACTAAACGTTGCCATAAAGGATAATAAGGCACAACCCAGCGTTTTATTTCTCGCCCATTTTTGAGTAGTTCTTTTACACCACTAATATGATCTTTATCAAAATGCGAAAGCACTAATAAATCAATACTCCCTTGATTTTTATAATAATTATATTCATTTACTGCATTTTGAAGAAGTTTTTGGCTTGAACTTGTGCCGCAATCATAAACCCAATGAAAGGCTGGGGCGTATCCCATTTGAATACGCCCACTTGAAAATAATCCCTGCCCCACATTCCAAAATTCGCATTGTAAAGTTGGCATTAGAGTTCCCCTCTATTTAGCTTACCGTAAAACTTACAACCTTTCTGCACTCTATTATCACAAGCCTTATTAAGCCATTCTTTGGCGAGTGTTCTATCTTTCTGAATACCTCGTCCCAAAAGATACGCCAGACCTAACTTAAGCTGGCCATCAGCACTACCATTTTCTGCTGCTTTCTTAAACCACTTCACGGCTTCGGTATCATCTTGCCTTACGCCACGCCCTGCGCTATAAGCCGAACCTAAATTAGCCTGAGCATCTGCATCCCCCTGCTCCGCTGCTTTGCGATACCATTTCACCGCTTCAAAATAATCTTGTTTGACGCCAAGTCCCTCTTCATACACACCTCCCAAAAGAATTTGAGCGATCGCATCACCTTGCTCTGCCAAGGGTTGAATAATTGCCAATATCGCTTTGAAGTCTTTTTGCTTATATAGCTGCTCAACTTGAATAATTTGGCTTTGTTCCATTGCCCAAGCAGTGGATTGAGAAGAAAATACAGAAGCACCGAAAAGTGCAGTGGTAAAAAGTGCTTTTGTGAATCGCATAGAAATCGTCCATTTATTAATCAACAATTGAAATAACCAAACATTTTTTGTTTAGCAAGATGTTTTGTTGTACTCTCTGTAAAGAGAGTACAACACCCAGTATACTGGGTGTAAAATGATTAAAAATTGGACTATTTAGTTAGAGGAGAATTAGGGGGTATTAAGACTAAAAAAGTGAGCCATCTTGCTCACTTTCTGCTATTAAATACGAGCGACATCAAACTTCGCCAAATCAATTTCATTTTCCGTGCCATAAAATTGGACCAACGCATGACGCAAGGTTTCGGCACGTTTTGGTAAGCCTTTTTCTGCATAGGTTTTTACTTGTTCATACAGCGCTTGCTTAAATGGTTGCGTATCTCCCGGATTGCCATTCAAATTATCCGCACTGGCAAAATAACGGAATCCCGCCACTGTGGCTAAAATCCATTCCAATGCTTGAGGTTTCACTTCCACCTTTTCAAAATCACGTTGGCGTGTTTCAGAACGACCATCCGGCTCATACTAATAGCCAAAATCTTCTAATTTACGGCGCTCTTTCCCTGCCACCAACCAATGGGCGATTTCATGTAATGCACTGCTGTAAAAGCCTCTCGCAAAGTAAATGGCGTTATAAGGCACCTCATCATTTGCAGGAATGTAAATCGGCTCATCCCCACCTTTAACCAATCGCGTATTATATTCTTCTTCAAAACATTGATTAAAAATCGCAATGATGTCCTCAAGTTTATGTTCCATGCTTTCTCCAAATATTTTTATAAATAAAGCCTCTTAAAAGGTTTAATAATTATCACATTTTTAATGTCTTTCACAAAATCTAGTTGAATAAAAAAGGTGAGCCAAAATGCCCACCTTCTAAACTCATATTTTGCAATTAACCGAACACTTTTTTCAAGTGTACTTGATAGTCTGCTAAGTATTGTTCTAC
>CAURMH010000071.1:0-5085 GCA_963525745.1 uncultured Pasteurellaceae bacterium
GACTGAGTCCGATACAATATCGTTGTCAGTCCTTGAATTAATCGTCCGGATTTTTGGGGTCAGATCAAAATGAAGTGTTTTCTTGATTCAATTTTTGAGAGAAGCTAATTTAGCGTGCTGGTACCCTTTGATTAACTTTTTTATTAGAACGGAATATCGTCTTCAAATGCATCCATCGGAGGTTCTGATGGTTGAGATGATTGAGAAGGGCGAGAAGCGTAGTTCTGTTGATTATTATTCGCGCTATAGGTGTTACCTTGAGAAGTATAACCGCTTCCGCCAGCGTCGCCTTGTTGTTGATTACGACCACCTAACATCTGCAGATTGTCACCTTGAATTTCTGTGGTATAACGATCCTGACCGTTTTGATCTTGCCATTTGCGGGTTTTCAAGCGCCCTTCCACATAAACCTGTGATCCTTTGCGTAGATATTGCCCTGCAATTTCGGCTAAACGGCGGTATAACACAATACGATGCCATTCCGTTACTTCGCGGCGTTCTCCGGTATTTTTATCCGTCCAGCTTTCACTGGTTGCGACGCTAATATTTGCGACGGCGTCGCCGTTCGGCATTGTGCGAACTTCAGGATCGTTACCTAAATTCCCGACAATAATGACCTTATTAATCCCTGCCATACTATCCTCTTTTATTGAAAAATTGACTTTGTAATTTCCTGTATTCTGCCTTAAAACGAATGAAAAAGCTATAAGATTTAGCTGGATATTTGCACAGATATTGAAATATGCGATAATAACCGCAATTTCAAAAACCTCTTTCCTTTAAGCCATTATTATGAACAATATTGACATTCGGGGTGCCAGAACCCATAACCTTAAAAATATTAACTTAACCATTCCCCGTAATAAATTAATCGTTATCACCGGCTTGTCCGGCTCAGGGAAATCCTCTCTCGCCTTTGATACGCTTTATGCGGAAGGCCAACGCCGTTATGTTGAATCACTGTCCGCTTATGCCCGCCAGTTTTTATCTTTAATGGAAAAACCGGATGTGGATTCGATTGAGGGACTATCTCCCGCTATTTCTATTGAACAAAAATCCACCTCTCATAATCCGCGCTCCACAGTAGGAACGATTACTGAAATTTATGACTATTTGCGTCTATTATTTGCCCGCGTCGGCGAACCGCGTTGTCCGTATCATGAGGTACCACTGACGGCACAAACTGTCAGTCAGATGGTCGATAAAGTTCTTGAGCTGACAGAAGACAGAAAAATGATGTTATTGGCACCGGTTGTAAAAAATCGCAAAGGAGAACATGTTAAGCTGCTTGAAAATATTGCGGCGCAGGGTTACATTCGGGCGCGAATTGACGGTGAAATCTGTGATCTTTCCGATCCGCCGAAACTGGAATTACAAAAAAAGCATACCATTGAAGTCGTGATCGATCGCTTCAAAGTGCGGTCAGATTTATCGGCACGTTTAGCCGAATCCTTTGAAACCGCGTTGGAACTGTCAGGCGGCACTGCCATTGTGGCGGATATGGAGGATCAAAAAGCGGAAGAATTGGTATTTTCGGCTAATTTTGCTTGCCCGCATTGCGGCTATTCAGTGCCTGAATTGGAACCGCGTCTTTTTTCCTTTAATAACCCCGCCGGTGCTTGTCCGACCTGTGATGGTTTAGGGGTACAACAGTATTTTGATGAAGAACGTGTGGTTCAAAATCCGGAGATTTCTCTTGCCGGCGGCGCAGTAAAAGGTTGGGATAGACGTAATTTTTACTATTATCAAATGCTGACTTCATTGGCGAAACATTATCATTTTGATATTGAAGTTCCTTACGAAGAATTGCCGCAAAAAGTACGGCACATTATTATGCACGGCTCGGGCAAAGAAGAAATTGAGTTCCAATATATGAACGATCGCGGTGATGTGGTGATTCGTAAGCATAGCTTTGAAGGCATATTAAACAATATGGCGCGACGCTATAAAGAAACCGAGTCCATATCGGTGCGTGAAGAGCTGGCGAAAAATATTAGTAACCGTCCTTGTGCCGATTGCGGCGGTTCGCGTTTGCGACCCGAGGCGCGCAATGTTTATATTGAAAATATTAATTTGCCGCAAATTTCCGAAAAAAGTATCGGCGAAAGTTTAACCTTTTTTCGCGACTTAACACTAACCGGTCAGAAAGCGCAAATTGCAGAAAAAATTCTAAAAGAAATCAAAGAGCGGTTAGAATTTTTAGTGAATGTAGGATTAAATTATTTATCTCTCTCACGCTCGGCCGAAACGCTCTCCGGCGGCGAAGCGCAACGTATTCGCCTAGCCAGTCAGATCGGTGCAGGTTTGGTGGGCGTCATGTATGTATTGGATGAACCGTCCATCGGGTTACATCAACGCGATAATGAGCGTCTGTTGAATACATTGATTCATTTGCGCAACCTTGGCAATACCGTCATTGTTGTTGAGCATGACGAAGATGCGATTCGTGCAGCGGATCACATCATTGATATTGGCCCGGGCGCCGGCGTACATGGCGGTCAAGTTATTGCACAAGGCAATGCCAAAGAAATTATGGCAAACCCGAATTCCATTACCGGTCAATTTTTATCCGGTAAGGAAAAAATCGAAATTCCGAAAAAACGAACCGCACTTAATAAGAAAAAATTGCTCCAACTGAAAGGGGCGAAAGGGAATAATCTCAAAGGCGTCAATTTAGATATTCCGGTTGGTCTATTCACCTGTATTACCGGCGTCTCCGGCTCCGGAAAATCAACTTTAATTAACGATACTTTATTTCCACTGGCGCAAAATGCGCTCAATCGTGCGGAAAAAACCGACTACGCGCCTTACAAATCTATCGAAGGTTTAGCCTATTTCGATAAAGTGATTGACATTAACCAAAGCCCGATTGGTCGAACCCCGCGCTCCAATCCGGCGACTTACACCGGCTTATTTACCCCGATTCGCGAGCTTTTTGCCGGTGTGCCGGAGGCGCGCGCGCGCGGTTATAGTCCGGGACGTTTTAGCTTTAATGTACGCGGAGGACGTTGTGAGGCCTGCCAAGGCGACGGCGTAATTAAAGTGGAAATGCATTTTTTACCGGACGTTTATGTGCCTTGTGATCAATGTAAAGGAAAACGATATAATCGCGAAACCTTAGAGATTCGCTACAAAGGCAAAACTATTCATCAAGTGTTGGACATGACGGTGGAGGAAGCCCGCGAGTTTTTTGATGCGATTCCAATGATTGCACGCAAATTACAAACACTGATGGACGTAGGCTTGTCCTATATTCGTTTGGGCCAATCTTCGACGACCCTTTCGGGCGGAGAGGCGCAACGGGTAAAACTGGCGACCGAGTTGTCAAAACGCGATACGGGCAAAACCCTTTATATTCTTGACGAACCGACGACAGGGTTACATTTTGCCGATATTAAACAATTGCTTGAGGTGTTACATCGCCTACGTGATCAAGGCAATACAATAGTGGTTATTGAGCATAATCTGGATGTCATAAAAACAGCCGACTGGATTGTCGATCTCGGCCCTGAAGGCGGTAGCGGCGGCGGACAAATTATTGCGACCGGAACGCCGGAAGAGGTTGCAAAGGTTGAAGGATCGCATACGGCAAGATTTCTAAAAGAAATTTTAAAAGCGGCTTAGTGTCCCTTTTAACCGCATCTAAAAAAGCTAAGGCAACGACCCGCCTTAGCTTTTCATTTGTTACAATGCTGCTTTATATTAATGCAAAAAGCAAAACACCTTAAAAATCAACCGCACTTTTCCCAACAACAGGAGTACTTATGCAAATCCTTGAACCCCAACAATTCGTCAGTTGGAACGAGCCTATCGAAATGCTTTATGCCTGCCATGAACGCGTAAAAAAATTTTGTCGACAGCTCCGTATTTTGCCGGATTATTTAGAGAAAAACGGCTGCAATTCCGTCGTACAAAACGATGTAAAAACGATCATCAATTACTTTAATATCGCCGCGCCGCTTCACCATGAAGATGAAGAGCATGATTTTTTCCCGGTTTTAAAAATGCAACGTCCTGAAACCACAAAGATAATTCAAGAACTTGAAAGTCAGCATGCCATCATTCACCAAATCTGGCCGGCGCTTTCTTCGCAATTAAATGCGTTGCTGGATGGGGAGCGAAATGATGTTGATAAGACCTTGATAGAGCATTTTATTCAGGCTTATCAAGAGCATATCCGTCTGGAGGAACCTTTATTTGAATTGGGTAGGCGGCATCTTACCACCGAACAACTTGCGGTAATGGGAAAAGTAATGTTTCGGCGCAGACAAAAATAATGCAATATCAACTTGATGTCACCTCCTTTTCTTGCCCTATTCCATTACTTTTAGCCAAACAAGCGTTGGCTAAATTGCACGAAAATGATCAACTTATATTGTGGTTAAATGCTGCAAGTGCAGTTGAAGATTTTACGGTTTTCAGCCGGCAACATCATTGCATACTCACATCACAAAAATGGCTATCAAAAAATCGATTTGAAGTCATCATGACAAAACGCCGGCGCCAATAAAAAACACCCTGTCAGCGATGCTTTCAGGGTGTTTTTTATCAATAAAGAGCAGCCAATTTTCGCAAACTTTACAAATTTTGACCGCTCTTTTAACTAAGAAATATTAATTATTCTTAGTTTTTACCATTGGTAGCCCACGCTTGCGGACGCGCCGGTATCGCCTTGCGTATTCGTATTCACAGAGAATTTAATACCCAATTTACCATTGTCGGATAGGCGAGAGTACCCCACCGCAACCGCATTTTGGCCGCGATATGTTCCCGCGCCTGCAGAGAGCATGGATTTACCCGGCATGGTAGCTTGATACAAGCCGCTTGCCGCCATCGCGCCCGCAATACCCGCACGCGCGTTCTTATCGACTTTGTGTAAATCTCTACTCAGTTGATCCACACGATTCACCAAGCCCGGTGCCGAACCGGCATTACGCAACGCCGCGTTCATTTGCTCCAAGGTCACCGCGTCATGAGCCGCCGTCGCATTGCCGATATTGGTAATGCGGTTTTTGCCCATGTCTACCGTGGTGTTTTCTGCGATTTTCACAGTCGTATTGACACCGCCGCCTAACGTCACATTGC
>CAURMH010000072.1:0-4717 GCA_963525745.1 uncultured Pasteurellaceae bacterium
CGATATTGGCAATATCTTGCGGCGTGACATATTGCACGTTTTCATACACTTGTGCCGCGCGGGCATCGTCGCCTTTAAATCGCACGTTGGAAAATTCCGTACCGCCACACAAGCCCGGCTCTACATTAGAAACGCGAATATGGGTGCCGGCAAGATCGGCGCGTAGATTTAAACTGAACTGTTTCACAAAAGCTTTGGTGCCGCCGTAAACATTGCCGCCCGGATAAGCGTAATTGCCTGCGATAGAGCCTAAATTGATAATGTGCCCTTGATTACGTGCGACCATTTGCGGCAACACTAAACGCGTCATGGTCACCAAACCTTTCACATTGGTATCGATCATTTTTTCCCAATCGTCCAAATCGGCTTTATCGGCAGATTCCAATCCAAGCGCAAGCCCTGCGTTATTGACCAATAAATCGATTGCCTGCCATTCCGGCGGGAGGGATTTTAAGGCTTGTTCGGCGGCGTGACGATCGGAAATATCAAAGGCGAGCGGGAAGAAGTGTTTGCCGTATTCTTGTTGCAGTTGCGCTAAACGTTCGCTTCTTCGTCCTGTACCGATAACGAAATATCCGGCGTCTAACAATGTACGACAAATGGCGCGACCAAACCCGGCGGTCGCCCCCGTAACCAGTGCAATTCTTGTCATCTTTTTCTCCTTAATTTTCATTAAACATGTGTTTTTTTCGTTTATCCAAAGTTATGTGGTTATTGCACAAAACTGAAATGACCTTACAAAACAGCACCGCATTGAAGTGGCTTCCAATGCGGTGCTATTTTGTGTGTTTACTACATAATACTAAGTTTGTCATAAAAAATGACCGCATCTTTACGTGAATACGGGATATACTACTACACTAGTACAAGAAAATATAGAGTTTTTATTAAGAAATTTGAACAAGGAGGAACAAAAGTGCGGTTGTTTTTTGAGATAGATTTTAGGTGTGAGGAAAGGATTTAAAAAAATAGCACAAGCGAAGGAGATTTGCGTCGGTATAAATTTAAATCCAATTCTCCAAACGCAATCCTTCAATTCGTTCAAATTTCCTTACATTATTGCTGACTAACACCAATCCTTCGCTTCTTGCGTGCGCAGCAATGTGGATGTCATTTTCACCGATGATTTTTCCCTGCTTGGCAAGTTGCGCCTTGATGTTGCCGAAATGGGCGGAGGCTTTTGGGGTATACGGCAAAATCTCCAAACGGGAAAGAAAATCTTCGATCACGGCGATATTACGAGCGGAAAATTGGCTTTTTTCGGCACCGTAATAAAGTTCGGAAACGGTGATCACGCTGACACACATTCGCCCGGCATTTTGATTGAAAATATGCGCAACCTGCGCGGGGCGGTGTTTGATCACATAAATGGCGATATTGGTATCCAACATATAATTCAGCATGGGTTAGAGTTCCTCACGTTCCGTTTGATAAGCGACTTCCCGTTCCGGCATAAAATCATCGCTGACTTGATTTTCGGCAAAAAAGAAACTGTCCCAAATTTGTTCAATGGGGGTCAGAATTCGTTCATTGCCAATCACTCGAACTATCACTTTTTTCACATTATCAGCAAAGCGTACATTTGCCGGCAGGCGTACAGCTTGGCTTTTATTAGTCATAAAAATCGCGGCTTCTTGCATCATTTCCTCCGTGGATAAAATGTATTTACCTGAAGTATATACCAGATAAAAAGGGAATTAAAGCGACGTTGATAAAAGGCAAAAGTGCGGTCATTTTTCAAGATGGATTTTCGGTTTTGAGAAAATAAAAAAGGCACACATTGGGAAACATGCGCTATAACGGTCTCCTGACACTTACCTTATAAATTCAATGAGTTACAAGCATATCACTTGACAATTGTTTTTTTTTTGTACAATTTACGCTCCATTTATTATCGGATAAACTAAGGAGGAAATTATGGAAAACAGAGATGGTATAAAAAAGCGTATCTTAGAGGTTATTACGTCAAAATATCACATAGAAAGTAATTCAGAATGTCCTGAAGGGATTGATGCGACCACAATTAGTACGCTTATTTTTCCAGAATATAATTTGAGTTTGGATGATATAAACTTTTATCTTAATGAATTGGTGCAAGAAAATAAAATTTCTAGAACAATTAATCCAATTGTGAATTGCTATACTATTAAAAAATAAGGGGTTTATATATGTCTTTAACTAAAAAAATAAAATGGTTTAGTGTAACCTTCCTGTTAACAATCTCTACATGTTCTTTAGCTGATGAAATTGTTCAACTTGGATGGGGAGGGAATTATGATGAATTAAGTAATCAAAAAAAATATTTGATAAATGAATTTTCTTATCATCTTAATGATATTGTTGATCTAATTTCTAAAGAGGAATCTAACCCAAGAAGTAATCAAGAAAAAGTAAAGTATATACTTTATTTAAAAAACTTGACTTTGAATGCGTTTGAAGAGAGAGAGCAAGAATCTACTCTAGTTAAAGAATATAACAATATATTAGAGGAAGCTAAAAAAATCATTGGCTCAATTAATTATTTTAGTATTTATGATAGGAAACGTTTTGCTTTCGATGAAAGTGATTTTGTAAAACAATATGATTTTGACAACCAACGTTACTATATTTTTGGAAGTAAAGATCCTGATAAATCTTTAGAAGAATATGCTATTAGAAGTCGACACGCAAGTGATCAATATAACACCCTAGATAACATAGGTAGTCGTGACTATTTTTGTCAAAGTACTAATGTTTTTAATGCATCGCCAATAGCTATAAGAGTATCTATTCCATCTTGTAAAAATGCATATTTTGATTTTCCTTCTGATATGGTTAAAAAAATCTTATTTTCTGAAGGACATTATAGTAAAGAAACTTATACGCCTAGAGGGGAGTATTACATAAAAATTGTATTTACTCTAAAAAGCAATAAAGTCGTATTATCTAGTAGGCTAGATACAACTTTGGATAAAGCGATTGTCCAAATTGTATGGAGTATAAGTGAGCAATATGACCCTATAACCGGTACATCTAAAGAAGGAAGAGAAGAAGTTCTTTATGAAACCCCACTTAAATTTGAGGATTAAATAATAACTAACGAGCTATCTTGAATAAGATAGCTTTTATTTATAAATATAATGGCTACCTTTGTAAATATTAATTAGATGTAACCTGTTTCTAATGTTGGATAGAAACAGGTTTTTTATCAGAGAGAATGCAGTTAAAGGAAATTAAGAAAAAATCTTCTCGAAAATTAACCGCACTTTTTCGTGATCTTTCACGCCCGGTGAATTTTCTACGCCGGAATTTACATCAACACCCAAACAACCTTGCTGAATGGCTTGTTCCACATTATCCGGTGAAATGCCACCGGCTAAGATAATTTTATGTTTTAAGTTTTCAGGAATCAGCGACCAATCAAAGGTTTTGCCTGTGCCGCCTTGTTGTCCGGCGGTTTGACTGTCGAAAACGTAACGCGCTACGTTTAAATCGTCTTCAAAATTGACCGCACTTTTTTCATCGGTATTGACCGAAACCGCTTTCCAAATTTGGCAAGATTTAGGCAATTTTGCGCGAAGTGCGGTGATAAATTCCGCATTTTCAGAACCGTGTAACTGTACTGCATAAAGCTGTAACTGACTTGCTATTTTAACAATAAAATCAATCTCTTGATTCTGGAATATGCCAACAAAACGCAGTGGAGCGGATGTCACAAGTTCTTGTGCTTGACGTAAACTCACACAACGTTTGGAATTCTCGACGAAAATTAATCCGCCGTAAAGTGCGCCGTTTTCGTAAACGGCTTTGACATCTTGCGCGCGCGTTAAACCGCATACTTTGTTTTCCCCGAAAATCACGGCGCGAACCGCATTATTTAAATCACAACTTCCCATTAAACTGCTGCCGATTAAAAATCCGTGCGCAACTTTTTGTAATTGACGAACTTGGCGGTGATTGTAAATGCCGGATTCGCTGATAATACGCACATCAGCAGGAATGCGATCGGCATATTTTTCCGTGAGTTTCACTACGCGATTTAAATCCACGCTTAAATCATGTAAATCACGATTATTCACACCGATAATTTTTGCACCGAGCGCAAGAGCGCGTTCAAACTCTTCTTCATTGCTGGTTTCGGTCAGCACGCCCATGCCTAAGGAGTGGGCGAGATCGGCAAGCACGCGATAAGTTTCATCATTCACCACCGAAAGCATGAGTAAAATCGCATCGGCTTGATAGTAACATGCGAGATAAACCTGATATTCGCTGATCATAAAATCTTTGCACAGGACCGGCTGGCTGACGATATTGCGCACCTGCGGCAAAAATTCAAAATTCCCCTGGAAGTATTTTTCGTCAGTCAAAACAGAAACGGCGGATGCGTAATGTTTATACACATTGGCGATTTCTTCTAAGTTAAATTCCGAACGAATCAGCCCTTTAGAAGGGGAGGCTTTTTTACATTCCAAAATATAAACCGGTTTTGTATGAGAACCTTTTGCCAACGCATCATAAAAAGAGCGGTTGGATTTTGTGATGTTTTTTTGAAATGCCGAAAGCGGAAATGACGCTTCTTTGGCTTTTACCCACGCGGCTTTATCGAGAACGATTTTTTGCAACACGGTGGCGGAATCAATAGGTTTGGAGAAGTCTTGGGTGATCATTTTTATAACTTTAATTTAAATTGTAAAACGATTAATAAATAATTAAGGCATAATAAATATTACTAATATGC
>CAURMH010000073.1:0-4487 GCA_963525745.1 uncultured Pasteurellaceae bacterium
CCGGCCCTTCTTTCAAGACTAAACCGAACTCTTTCCAGAATTGTTGGTATTTTTCCTTATCCTCTTTCGCCAGTTTTTCCAACATTTGTAAAGAACGTTTGGTTAAGGCTTTGCGGAGTGCGGCAGTCACTTTGTTATCCTGCAAAATTTCACGGGATACATTTAACGGCAAATCATTGCTGTCGATTAAACCGCGCATGAACCGCAGATAATTCGGCATAAATTGTTCCGCATCATCCATGATAAACACGCGCTGCACATAAAGTTTTAAACCGTGCTTGTGCTCGCGATTGAATAGATCCCAAGGGGCTTTACTTGGCACATAAAGCAGGTTGGTATATTCCTGATTACCTTCTACTTTGTTATGTGCCCATAAAAGTGGATCGGCAAAATCGTGGCTGATGTGTTTATAAAATTCTTTGTATTCCTCATCGGAAATGTCGTTTTTAGAACGCGTCCACAAGGCATCGGATTTATTGATTTTTTCCCATTTTTCGCCGGTTTCTTTGCCTTCGTCATCATATTCTTTGGTCAGCATTTCCACCGGTAAACCGATATGATCGGAATATTTACTGATAATTTCACGCAAACGCCAATCGTTTAAGAATTCTTTTTCCTCTTCGCGCAAATGCAAGATCACATCGGTGCCACGAGATTTTTTCTCAATATCCGCTACGGAATACTCGCCTTCGCCGGCAGATTCCCAAAGCACGCCCTTATCAGCCGGCTCGCCTGCGGCGCGGGTTTTCACGGTGACTTTATCGGCAACAATAAACGCCGAATAGAACCCCACACCGAACTGGCCGATAAGTTGGCTGTCTTTGGCTTGATCTTGCCCAAGTGCGGTCAAAAATTCTTTTGTTCCGGATTTGGCAATCGTGCCCAAATGATCGATTACTTGTTCACGGGTCATCCCAATCCCATTATCGCTGATGGTGAGCGTGCCTTTATCCGCATCAAAACTGACGCGTACACGCAATTCGCCGTCACCTTCATATAAAGCCGGATTAGAAAGCGCTTTGAAACGCAATTTATCCGCCGCATCGGAGGCATTTGAAATTAGCTCGCGCAAGAAAATTTCTTTATTGGAATATAAAGAATGAATCATTAATTGGAGAAGTTGTTTGACTTCCGATTGGAAGCCACGGGTTTCTTGATTTTGTGACATCATTTTTTCCTTTTATGGTAAATTAAAATCGAACGTCACAGATATAAGAATGAAACGAAAATTTTCAAGAGGGGAAAATACAGTGCGGTGACAAAGTACGAAGAAGTTTAACGATCATTCGGGTGATTTATACGAAATTTCAACCACGCTTTCGGTCTATCGGTATTTATTTATCGGTATTTATCCAACCATTTATAATATTGCACGCCGATTTTTGTGGCCAACCGTTTAATTAATTTCCCCCCATAGACAGAAGGAACGTTTAACGCTTCAAAAACGCGCAAACGCTCGTCATCGCCCAATATCGCCTCGGCAATAATGCGTCCGGCCAGGCCGGTTAGTGCCACGCCGTGCCCGGAATAACCTTGTGCAAAATAAATATGGGGCGAAAGACGCCCGAAATGCGGCGTTGAATTCATCGTCATATCAATCGGCCCCGCCCAACCGTAATCAATCTTCACATTCTCCAGTTGTGGAAAAACATGTAGCATATTTTGTCTCATGATTGACACCATGTCTTTTTCAGCACTGGAATCACTGCCGAATAACAGACGATTATCGGCACTGAGACGATAATAATCCAGCAGCAGGTTGTTATCACAAACGGACATACCGTTATTAATTAACGAATCCGCCATCGTCCGACTCAGCGGTTCGGTGGCGATAATGAAACTTTCTACGGGTAAAATTTTGCGGTTAATGCCGCGATGAAGCGATTTCGGCAGTACGTCAATATAAGCGTTCGTCGCCAAAATAACATCGTCGGAAATGACCGCACTTTTATCGGTTTTAACTTCAAGGCGATGATATTTTTCGGTGAGATTGACGACAGGCGATTGCTCATAAATTTTCACGCCGAGAGAAAGGCAGGCTTTGGACAAACCTAAGCAATAATTCAGCGGATGTAAATGTCCCGAATTGCTGTCATACAACCCGCCGACATAAATATCACTGCCTAAATGTCGTTTAAGTTGCGTTTTATCCCACAGTTGCATGTTGTTATAGCCGAAGGCTTCATGGCTTGCTTTTTCGATTTCGATTAAATCGTCCATGCGACGTTCGTTTAGCGCCAGAGTCGCATAGCCTTTTTTCCAATCGCATTGAATGTTGTATTTCGCAATGCGCTCGTCAATAATATCAATCGCCTCCAGCGACATTTCCCAAAGCCGTTTCGCTTTGTCAAAACCGACCTGCGCAATATATTCGTCAATACCTTCTTCAAAGCCATTAATCGCTTGCCCGCCGCTTCGACCGGAGGCGCCAAAGCCCACACGCGCCCCTTCCAATACGATAACCCGCTTTCCTTTCTCGGCCAGTTCCAAGGCGGCCGATAAACCGAAAAAACCCGCACCGATAACGCAGACATCGGCTTCATCCGGCCGCTCTAGCGGTGGTAATTGAATGTTTTGATTGCGAGAATCAAAATAATAGGATTTTACGTGTTCTTGATGGGAAAAGTCTAACATATGCACGGAACGGCTCTCTAAATGTAAAAACTGGCGGAATCTTACCCTTCTCGGAAAATATGTCAAACGCTTTACAAAAAAATGTTATACTGCCGACCGCACTTTACTTAGGTAAAGCTTCGTTCATCTTTTCGACCAAGGAGTCAATAAATTGAAAAAAAACGCTGTTTCGTTTATCACATCCATTTTCCTTTCCGTTGTCGCATTTTTTACGACATTTTCTGTTGCTTTTGCGTCAAATCAAAAACTATACGTTTATAACTGGACAGATTATGTGCCGTCGAGCCTCGTGGCGGACTTTACGAAAGAAACCGGCATAGAAGTGATTTATTCGACATTTGAAAGTAACGAAGAAATGTATGCCAAGTTAAAGTTAACCGACAGCACAGGAAGCGGTTACGATTTGGTTTTTCCGTCAAGTTACTATGTCAGTAAAATGGCAAAGGAAAATATGTTGCAAGCGCTTGATCACGATAAATTAAGCAATTTTAAGCAAATCCCGACCAATTTATTGAATAAACCGTTTGATCCGAACAATCGGTATTCGTTGCCTTATGTTTATGGCCTAACCGGTATCGGAGTAAATGTTGATGAAATTGATCCGAGCAAAATAAGCGGCTGGGCGGATTTGTGGAATCCGGAATTTAAAGGCAAAGTTTTATTAACCGCGGATGCGCGTGAAGTTTTCCATATTGCGCTGTTGCTTGACAATAAGTCACCGAATGCGACCGACGAAGCCGATATTAAAGCGGCTTATGAGCGTTTGGTAAAACTATTACCGAATGTGATTACGTTCAATTCCGATTCGCCGGAAGTCCCTTTTGTACAGGGAGAAGCTTCGCTCGGCATGCTGTGGAACGGTTCCGCCTATTTGGCTCATAAAGAAAACCCGAGTTTACAATTTATTTATCCGAAAGAAGGCGCAATTTTCTGGATGGATAATTACGCTATTCCAAAAAACGCTAAAAATACTGAAGCCGCTTATAAATTTATCGATTTCTTGCTTCGCCCTGAAAATGCGAAAGTGGTCGTCGAAAGAATGGGCTTTTCTATGCCTAACGAAGGCGTGAAAGTGCTGCTTTCGGAGGATATGGCCAATAATTCGACATTATTCCCGCCGTCCGAGCAGGTTGAAAAAGGCGTTATGCAAGAGGACGTGGGCGAGGCGGTCGACCTTTATGAAAAATATTGGAATAAATTAAAAACACATTAGTCACCAAAAGCGGTTTTATCCGCTCAATGGTCGTCCGCAACGTAAAAGATGTTGAAGGTTGCGGAATGAAAATTTGAAGAATAAACGACGATAAAAAGGTTCAAGACCGCTCGAAAGAGCGGTCGTTTTCAGCGAGATTCCTCCTT
Organism: uncultured Pasteurellaceae bacterium; assembly: GCA_963525745.1. Taxonomy (GTDB): domain Bacteria; phylum Pseudomonadota; class Gammaproteobacteria; order Enterobacterales; family Pasteurellaceae; genus CAURMH01. Next base: position 3,994 of record CAURMH010000073.1, read on the forward strand.
CATCTCCCCCGAAATATCTCACAAAGCTCCCTCATTAATGTAAAAAGCCGAGTGTTTTTTGTTTGCCAAATGTTGAACACCGTTTATTTCGGTAGATACCATTCATCGCAAATCTGTTTTTGCGTGCATTGCCCATTTTCCGCATTCGCTAAGCTGTAAAGCATAGCGAAATGGTTGTAACTCAAACTTATCCGATGAATCCAGCTGTCTAACACATCGGCCATTTCGCCAATATGCTGGCTGAGCAAATCAAAATAGTTCATTTTTCGCCCCTTTCTTCTCTAACATCATCTTATTTTATCAGCTTAAAAATATAGTCTTAAAATTAACTTCGGGGCTGTACTAGATAACGACTGAAAATCTCATTTAGATTAGAATAAACCTATGAGAAAAAGTCGTTTAAGCCCGCATAAACAAAATAAACTCATCGAACTATTTGTCGCAGGTATTACCGCCAGAACAGCGAGTGAGTTGGTCAATGTAAATAAAAATAC
>CAURMH010000074.1:0-4486 GCA_963525745.1 uncultured Pasteurellaceae bacterium
AGCCGGGATCGGACATAATCAACGCATCCGGCTTCATATCGATAACCGGTTGTAAGTCTTTAATAAAGGTTTTCAGTTTGGAATTGTGCGGCGCAATGTTCACCACCACATAGAATTTTTTGCCGAGAGCATGAGCTTCATCAATGCCAATTTTTAAATTGGCATGGTTAAATTCGTTATTGCGCACGCGCAGGCTGTAACGCGGTTGACCGGCATATACCGCATCGGCGCCGTAAGCAAAGGCGTAACGCATATTTTTCAAGGAACCGGCAGGGGAAAGTAATTCAGGTTTAAATTGGGTTGTCATAAAAGTCTCTTGTGGTCTGATGTCAAGTCAGGGATTTGCCCAAGGCAAATCGTAGAGACGGCTATTTTAGGCGGATTTTGGGGTTTGTAAAGGAAAGTGCGGTTAAAAATTTCGGTGTTTTATCGTCGCGGTATACATCGAAGCTGTGTTCATTAAGTTTGTTGCGACGTGAATAATTTCATTCGATTTTGTCGCCTGAACAACAATAATAAATCAACTAGGCAACCTTATTTTTGGTTTACGTAACTTGAAAAAATCGGTTTGATTAAATAAAAAACCGCAATTGAAGATTATTCAAAATGCGGCCTTTTTTTACGTTGTTTTTAGCCTAAGATTTGATTGAGCGCTTTGCTTACACCCTCTACTTTTTGTGTGCCGTCCAAGCGGAAATATTTTGTATTACCAAGTTTTGCTTCCGCTTGATAATAATCAACTAGCGGTTGGGTTTGTTTATGATATACCGCTAAACGATCCAATACGGTTTCCGGTTTATCGTCAGCGCGAATAATTAAATCTTCACCGGTCACATCGTCTTTTCCTTCGACTTTCGGCGGGTTATAAACAATGTGGTAAGATCGACCGGAAGCTTGGTGCACACGGCGGCCGCTCATTCGCTCGACAATCACTTCGTCCGGCACGTCAAATTCCAAAACATAATCGATTTTCACGCCTGATTCTTTCAATGCATCCGCTTGCGGAATGGTGCGTGGAAAACCGTCCAACAGAAAACCATTGGCACAATCCGGTTTCGCAATACGATCTTTCACTAACGCAACGGTGAGTTCATCCGGCACTAACTTTCCCTCATCCATTAACGCTTTCGCTTGTTTTCCCAATTCGGTACCGGCTTTAATTGCTGCGCGGAACATGTCACCCGTTGAAATTTGCGGAATGCCGTATTTATTCATAATAAACTGCGCTTGTGTGCCTTTACCGGCCCCCGGAGCGCCTAATAAAATAATTTTCATTTAATTCTCCATGAAACATAAAAACCTGCTTAAAATACCGTTAAAGCGTTGTTTGGTCAAATATTTTTCTGTAATTTTGACCGCACTTTACCCCGCGTATCTATTCAATCAACGGCAACTTATATTTGTTTAGCATTCCAAGGGGCGACCCAATATAAACAAATCATGCCCGGAACGGCTGAAAAAAAGCAAATCCAAAAGAAAGAATAGTAGCTCGCGTGAGCAACGATTTCGCCGGATAAAGCGCCGAATCCTTTGCTCGGTAATGCGGCAAGACTGGTAAAAAGTGCAAGCTGAGTCGCCGTATAAAGCGGGTTGGTTTCTCTTGCCATAAAGGCGACAAAAGCGGCCCCGCCCAAACCAACCCCGATATATTCCACCGCAATAACAATGCCTAATTTAAGCAATTCCCCATTACCTATTTGAGGAAAATAATCATAAGAAGCAAGCCAAATAAAGCCGCCAATGGTGAATAATTGCACCGCACCGAATAACCACAAGGCACGATTAATGCCTAATCGCAACATAACGATACCGCCCACCATGCCGGCAATGATGCTTGCCCATAGTGAGACGCTTTTTACTATCAAGGCGATATGTGCTTTGCTAAAGCCCATATCCAAAATAAATTTACTTTGCAAGGTTGTCGCAAGGGCATCACCAAACTTATAGAGAAATAAAAAAGCAATAAAGCCCAATCCGGTATAAATTCCTTTGCGTTGAAAAAATTCTTGTAATGGTGCCGTAAAAGAATGGTAAAAAGGCGCTGTGTTTTTATGCAGCGTAACGGATGGTTCGCGACTGAGAAATAATGTCATAAAAATGCCGCATAACATAAAAAGTGCGGTCAGAAAAAAGACGGTTTCCCAAGGTAGAAGCTCGGCTAAAAATAACGACAACCCGCCTGGAATTACCCCTGCAAGCCGATAGGCGTTAATATGAATTGTGTTGCCTAATCCTAATTCATTATCATTTAATATTTCACGCCGATAGGCGTCCAACACGATGTCCTGCGTTGCCGACAAAAAAGCAATGAATGCAGCGCAATAGGCGACGTTGTGCATTTGTTGCAACGGATCCAGTCTGCCAATCAGGCAAAGTAAAAAGAAGAGTGCGATTTGTGTGATAAGTAACCAACTGCGCCGCCGCCCTAAAAATGGCGGGAAATATTGATCCAGCAAAGGGGCCCACAGAAATTTCAGTGTATAAGGCAAGGTAACCAAGGTAAACGCGCCGATTGTTTGAACGTTGATCTGATAATCCGATAACCATACCGGCAGCATTTGCAACAATACAAACAGCGGCAAGCCGGAGCTGAATCCGGTGAATATGCAAATCAGCATCTTCCGAGTAAAAATTTGCTGAAAAAGAGACGGTGTAGGCATTTAAAATGAAATTGATAAAGTGCGGTCAATTTTGAGTAAATTTAGAAAATCAAGGCGCCGTTTCTAGATTTATAGATTTGGCGCCTTTTTTTCTTAACGCTCGTTCCAGCGTTTGATGGATTCGCGAATGACCGCTTTTGCTTCTTCAATATCGCCCCAATGAGTCACTTTTGTCGACCCCGGTTTTTTCAAGGCTTTGTAATGATTAAAATGGAATTCGATTTGCTTGATTAATTGCGCCGGCACATCCGCAAGGGTTTGGTAAGCATTGCCGGTATCGCGATCATCCGCCGGAACGCATACGATTTTGTCGTCCACTTCGCCGTCATCAATGAATTTCATCACGCCGATGACTTTGGCTTCTAAAAAGACACCGGTCGCCAACGGCTGACGAGTTAATAACAGCACATCCAGTTCATCCCCGTCTTCGTCGAGCGTTTGCGGAATAAAACCGTAATTGGTCGGTTTGGCGAAAATCGCCGGTTCCACGCGATCCAATTGGAACGCAGCGACTTTGCGGTTCCATTCGATTTTATGACAGCTTCCCGCCGGGATTTCGTTTACGACATTAATCAAGCCGGCATCCACATCGCCGGGGGTTAAAATTTGGTTAAAATCAGCCATTCTTTTTCCTTTGTTTAAGCGTTAAAAAACGGTGGGAGTATAACAGTTTTTCAATCATAAGCCTACAAAATACCGCCAAAATCGACCGCACTTTGATCTACATCCTAAAAGTTGAACACCCAAACCAACTCATTAAGGCCAGATTTTTTATGGGCAAACATTATTCTCTCGAATTCAAACATCACATTATTAAACTGATTCTAGAATCACATTGGGGCATTTCTGAGGTTACCTAACGATTTTGCGCATATGCAGGCATTAGGGATTCGCTCTTGCGTGAAAGTCAAACGGCGTAAAAAGGTGGGTAAAACGCATGTTGAAATCGAAATGTTTTTATTCCTACCGATTTAAGAATATTGATGAATTAGAACAGGCAATACATGGCTATATTCGTTATTATAACGAGGAATGGATTAAACCAGGATTAAATAATTTGAGCCCTGGGTAATACAGCGCTCAATATTTCATTGATGTTTAGTTATCTGTCCAAGTTTTGAGGAGCAGGCAAAGTGCGGTCGATTTTGTTTAGGTTTAGCGTGTGAATTAATGACGGCATAATAAACAAAAACCGCACGTAAAACGTGCGGTTTAATTATTAATTAATGGTCATTTATAAGCTACATACTGCGAAAATTACCCAAATAGTATAAATAGTCGCTAATCCGTAGAATATAAATCCACCGGCTGGAACATGAACTTTCAAGTCATGCATACCATGGTGAATACGGTGTAATCCGCACCACATAGGGAAAATAGTCAATACTAAGATTGTTAATTTACCTACCCATGAATAAACGAATGAAAGTAGATTTATACCATCTGCCAGCCCGAAAGGGAGAAGCAATCCAATAATTAAAATAACAACAGGGAAGAAGATCGCACTCACTGTGCCGCCGGCACCAAACATTAACCATACTGGTGGTTCGCCGGAGCGTTTTGGATTTAAATCAACCATTTTTCACTCCTTACTAAATATTCACTAAAACTAATGCGACAACGGTAACAATCGCAGTAACTGCCCATAACAGATTTCTTATTACGGTATGTGACAAACGTTCGTTTCCAACGACAATATTCATGACTTTCGGCGTCATTAAGAAATAAGTTACCGTGTGGTATAACGTCGCAACCAATGTAATGATGTTAAGCAGTACAACGACAGGATTTCTTAAAAAATCAATAAACTCCGCAAGCCCCATAGT
>CAURMH010000075.1:0-4297 GCA_963525745.1 uncultured Pasteurellaceae bacterium
GCACGGTTAAATCATAGGTTTGTGTGAATTCGTAGAGATGGGAATCGGTGTTGTAGTTTGGCAGAGAAGTGTTGGCATAAGCCATTGCGCCACAAGAAAGTAACGCCGTTGCGATAAGATGCTTCATCCAGAAGACTCCTTAGTTAGATTAGATTGGTAGTTAAACTTAACATCAATTCACGAAGTGAACGTTGCCATACTAACGAATTTTCGGCGTGAGCTCAATACGGAATCGCTTCATCAAATCAATCGTCTTGAGACGGCCCAAAAGTTTGTTAAAATTTATCGATAATTTATTGAGCACTCACAAAAAAGTGGTATATCCGATAGTTTTATCGCGGCACCCGTGCTACAATTCACTCACCGCTCTTGAGCGTAAAGGTTTTTGTTTAACTTAACTAGAAGGTGAAAATCTTATGGCAATTAAAATTGGTATCAACGGCTTTGGCCGTATCGGTCGTATCGTATTCCGCGCGGCACAAGAACGCAGCGACATTGAAGTTGTTGGAATTAACGATTTAATTGATGTCGAGTACATGGCTTACATGTTGAAATACGACTCTACGCACGGTCGTTTCGACGGTTCCGTCGAAGTAAAAGACGGCAATTTAGTCGTTAACGGCAAAACAATTCGCGTCACCTCCGAACGCGATCCGGCAAACTTAAACTGGGGCGCAATCGGTGTTGACATTGCCGTTGAAGCGACCGGCTTATTCTTAACCGATGAAACCGCCCGTAAACATATCACTGCCGGTGCCAAAAAAGTCGTTTTAACCGGTCCTTCTAAAGATGCCACCCCAATGTTTGTTCGCGGCGTAAACTTCAACGCCTACGCAGGACAAGATATTGTCTCTAACGCCTCTTGTACGACAAACTGTTTAGCGCCTTTAGCACGCGTTGTACACGAAGTCTTCGGCATTAAAGACGGTTTAATGACCACCGTTCACGCAACGACTGCAACGCAAAAAACCGTAGACGGTCCGTCTGCGAAAGACTGGCGCGGCGGCCGCGGTGCTTCTCAAAATATCATTCCGTCTTCCACCGGCGCAGCAAAAGCAGTGGGTAAAGTATTACCGGCATTAAACGGTAAATTAACCGGCATGGCTTTCCGCGTACCGACGCCAAACGTGTCTGTAGTTGACTTAACGGTTAACCTTGAAAAACCGGCCACTTACGAACAAATCAAACAAGCCATTAAAGACGCTGCGGAAGGTAAAACATTCAATGGCGAATTAAAAGGCGTGTTAGGTTACACCGAAGATGCCGTCGTTTCCACCGACTTCAACGGCTGCACATTAACTTCTGTATTTGATGCGGATGCCGGTATCGCATTAACCGACTCTTTCGTTAAATTAGTCTCTTGGTACGACAACGAAACCGGCTATTCAAATAAAGTTTTAGACCTCGTTGCGCACATCTACAACTACAAAGGTTAATAAAAACTTTCGTAAAATTGACCGCTCTTTATAAAGAGCGGTTTTTTATTGCATATGAATCAGGCGGTATATTGCGCCGATAAAAAACAAAAGGCGAACTTTCGTTCGCCTTTTTATGGAATTTATCTAATCGAGTGATTAGAAGAATACGCGTAAACCAACGCCAACACCGTTGTCGTTTGTACGATCACCAACAGAATCTTTGATTGTTTCGCGTTGATATTGAACATAAGTTACGACATTTTTGTGGAACTTGTAATCAACACCGGCGATATAGTGATTTTTGATTTCTTTTGTTGGGTAACCTTCATTTTTGCTAGATTCACGTTCCCATTGAAGGAATACTTTTGAAGGTTCGATAACTTGATAATGTGTAGCAACTGCCCAGTAGTCACCTTTCTCTTTCTCTGTTGTACCGGCCAAGATACCATTTCTACCTTTTGTTTTACCGTAGCTTAATGCGAAGTCAAATGGACCTTGAACAACTTTTGCGCTAAGTAACCATGCAGAATCTTTTTTATCGGTTCTTGAATCAGTTAAACCATCATAGGCGTTTTGGTTATAACCTGCAGCCAATTTTAACTTAGTTGCAGTCGGAAGTTCTGTATTATAGAACAACGCCGCACCATAACCATGTTTATAGTTTCGAGCTGCAGTTTCTTTATTTTCATTACCGAATAAATAGTCGGCACCGAAGCTGAATCCACTCCACTCGGCAGAACGGAATTTCACAGATTTATCTGAACGAGTCGTCATCGGACCGTAATTGCCTGATTTGTAATAGTCCGCATCTGTTAATAAGATGTCATCTACGTTAGTTGCCTGACGACCGAAGCTTAACGCACCAATATCTGCATATTTTAAACCTGCAAATAATTGACGGGTTGAAGGACTACCAAAATTACTGCTCGCAGAAATTTGTTTTTTCTCGGCGTTGTCTGAACCGCTGAAACGAAGCTCATAACCTACAAATGCAGACAAACCGTTACCTAAATCTTGGCTTGCTTTGATATTAATACGAGAACCGTCATTTTTTAAATCGGAACGTTTGTCGGTAGCCGTGGTTGCATCGGCTGTTTTACCTGCATAAGCACGGAATGAGCCGCCGATTTCTAATTTAGCGCCGTCTTGGTTATATACTTCAACAGCGTTTGCTGTGGATACTGTGCCTGCTGCAAATGCGGCAACGGCTAATGCTGCTAGTGTTTTTTTCATAATCTGTTTCCTTTTATGGTTATTTCACTACTTAAATTGAACTTCCTGTCTCCCAAGCTGTCCAATCGCCTAAATAGACGCTCTCATAATACAAAAATCCTCTTACATGTCAATCCGTAACCTCCTCAAATTTGTTATATTATGATCAAGATCACAGTTTTAATCTAATTCAGAGCAAAAATTATACAATTTTAGTTACCCCTCGTATCCCACATCTTCCAACGTCGGATTCTCGGCGCCATGTTTCGCGAGCAAATCACAAATTTCATTTTCATCATGTCCCGCATGCCCTTTAACCCAATGCCATTCTATTTGATGTGAACGGGTCGCTTGATCAAGCGCCAGCCATAAATCCTTATTTTTTACCGCTTTTCCCGTGCCGGCTTTCCAATTATTTTTTTTCCAATTAAAAATCCATTGCGTAATGCCTTTTTTCATATACTGGCTATCGCTAAACAAGCCGACACGACAAGGCGCTTTCAAATGATTTAACGCCTCAATGACCGCGCGCAATTCCATGCGGTTATTCGTGGTTTTAAAATAACCTTTAGAAATTCGTTTTTCATGTTGTTTATAACGCAATAAAATTCCGATTCCGCCTGCGCCCGGATTGCCTAAACAAGAGCCATCCGTAAAAATTTCAATATATTTTTGCTCTTCCGTTTGATTTTGCATAACAATAAAAATGTTGTGTAAAATAAGGCTATTTTAATGGAAAGACATAGGCACGACAATGATAAATCCCACCCGACAAATCGTATTGGATACCGAAACCACCGGCATGAATATGCTGGGCGCCCATTATGAGGGGCATGGTATAATTGAAATCGGTGCGGTAGAAATGATAAATCGCCGCTATACCGGTAACAATTTCCACATTTACATTAAACCGACGCGTTCGGTTGATCCCGAAGCAATTAAAGTGCACGGCATTACGGATGAAATGCTCGCCGACAAGCCAGGCTTTGGGCAAATCGCCCAAGAATTTTTGGACTATATCAAAGGCGCGGAATTGCTTATTCATAATGCGCCTTTCGACGTCGGTTTCATTGATTATGAACTGCACAAGCTTAATTTAAATATCAAAACGGAAGATATTTGCGTCGTTACCGATACGCTACAAATGGCGCGACAAATGTACCCCGGCAAGCGCAACAGCCTAGATGCGCTTTGTGATCGATTGGGCATCGATAACAGCAAGCGAACACTGCACGGCGCCTTATTGGATGCGGAAATTCTTGCCGATGTTTACTTAAGCATGACCGGCGGCCAAACGAATTTATTTGACGATAACGCGATGGAAAGCGGATTACTTGTCGCGACGACGGAAATTGGCTCTGAAACCGCCTTAATGGGGCAAAGTGCGGTCGATTTCTCGCAGGATTTTCCGCGACTGACGCCAAATCAAGAAGAAAGCGAAAAACATTTGGAAATGATGGCGCTTATCAATAAAAAAAGCGGCGGAAATTGCTTATGGGAAAAACAAACGAAAGAGAAAGTCTAAACTAATCGTTTATCGATTCGTCAGATAGATAAATTTTTACAAAAAAAGATTGACGCAAAAGCGCTTCATCATTATTATGAGCGCCACTTTAGCGGAGTGGTAGTTCAGCTGGTTAGAATACCTGCCTGTCACGCAGGGGGTC
>CAURMH010000076.1:0-4093 GCA_963525745.1 uncultured Pasteurellaceae bacterium
ATAAGCGTAATAAATCATCAAAGGATTTTTCAGGATGATTCGCTTTGTATTCAAGCAGTTTCTTTTGAATACCTTGACGATAGTGATAGAGAATGATTTTTTTTAACAAATCACTTGATTGATGTTGTTTAACCAAAATTTGTACATATTCTTCAAGTTCTGCAAAAATCGGTGCATAAAATGGCATAGCCTCTTTTTTATTGTTTAATTCTTCTGTCGGCTCGTAATTTTGCTCAATCGAAGATTGTAAAAAATAGTCCCTTAATGTTTTGTTTATTTCATAATCTAGTGGATTATTTGCCCATTCATTAATCTGTTTAGTCCACGTTTTAAGACGTCCTTTTTGGTAGATTTTACGATTGAGAGATTTGAGCTGATCTTTGGGATAATCTTTTGTTATTTCCTCCATGATAATGGAGGAAATTTCATCTACATTTTTTAACCAAAAAACTTTTAGAGCTTCAACAGCTTTTAATCGCTCTCCCACATTTTTCTGTAAAAATTCATCAATTGACAACGACAAGCTTTGTTGGTTGTCCGTCGTTACCGATACATCTTTGTTTAAATTCGATTCTAAAATACTTAGCACATCATCAGGCGAACCTAACTCTTACTAGATAAAAATAGAAATCACGAAAGGTTGGGAATAAAAATTCTCCCGCCAAAATTCATTCGCAAATTGTTTGAGTAAATCAGACTGATCTTTGAGAAGTTTTAAATTAAAATGCACACCTGAATTAAAAGCATGTTGCATTAACATTCGGCGACAGAAACCGTGAATGGTATAAATGGAGGCTAAATCTAAATTTTGTTCAGCTAGCTTTAAGCGACGAAGTACGGTCGGAATATCATCCTCTAAATAAGGCAATAACTCCGCTAAAAATTGATGTTCTCCAGTAAAAATCGCCTTGTCTTGCTTTTCATAATATTCAGAAAAAACCGAAATTGCCGCCGTTAAACGTTCCCGAATTTTGCGTTTTAAATCTTCCGTCGCCATTTCAGTAAAGGTTACGACCAAAATCTCTTCCACATTCAACGGACGAGAAAAACAATTCTCACCAGCCTGTAAAAGTAAACGAAGATAGATAGAACCGATGGTATAGGTTTTCCCTGTACCTGCAGAGGCTTCAATTAAATTGACTTGATTTAAGGGTAACGAAATGGCATTAAGTGCGGTTGATTTTTGGCTCATTTTTTTATTTTTTGGAAACATTAGTGTGTTCTTATTGTAGAGGAATTTCCATAGAAATTCATTTAGTTATTATTTGTTTCCTGTATAATTTTGAACATTTATAACTTAATAATTATACAAAATATTCTGAGGATTTTATGGTAGCAGCAATTCAACAACGCGCAGAACTTCAACGCCGCATTTGGCAAATCGCTAATGATGTACGCGGTTCCGTCGATGGTTGGGATTTTAAACAGTATGTTTTGGGTACACTGTTCTATCGTTTTATCAGCGAAAACTTTGCTAACTATATTGAAGGTGGCGATGATAGCGTTGATTATTCTGCTTTTAATGACGATGATCCTATTATTGCGGCAATCAAAGAAGACACCATCAAAGCAAAAGGCTATTTTATTTACCCAAGCCAATTATTTAAAAATGTCGTCGCAACAGCCAACACTAATCCGAATTTAAATACAGACCTAAAAAGCATTTTTACAGATATCGAAAACTCCGCTACTGGCTACCCTTCCGAACAGGATATCAAAGGCTTGTTTGCTGATTTTGATACCACCAGCAACCGCTTAGGCAATACCGTTGCCGATAAAAACAGCCGTCTAGCCGCCGTATTAAAAGGCGTTGCCGAGTTAGATTTTGGTGACTTTGAAGATAATCATATTGATTTATTCGGCGATGCTTACGAATTTTTAATTTCCAACTATGCCGCCAATGCCGGTAAGTCGGGGGGCGAGTTCTTTACGCCACAATGCGTTTCCAAGCTGATTGCTCGACTGGCTTTATATGGACAAGATAAGGTCAATAAAATTTACGACCCAGCGGCTGGTTCGGGTTCTTTATTATTGCAAGCGAAAAAACCATTTGATGAACACATCATTGAAGAGGGATTCTTCGGGCAGGAAATTAATCACACCACTTACAACCTTGCTCGTATGAATATGTTTTTGCATAACATCAACTACGACAAGTTTGATATCGCCCTTGGCAACACCTTAATGAATCCGCAATTTGGCGATGATAAACCCTTCGATGCTATCGTTTCTAACCCGCCTTACTCCGTGAAATGGATTGGCTCAGACGATCCAACACTAATTAACGATGAACGCTTTGCCCCTGCCGGCGTGCTTGCGCCAAAATCCAAAGCGGACTTTGCCTTTATTTTACATGCGCTAAGTTATCTTTCAGCAAAAGGCCGCGCGGCGATTGTCTCCTTCCCCGGCATTTTTTATCGCGGCGGTGCGGAGCAAAAAATTCGTCAATATTTGGTGGATAATAACTATGTAGAAACGCTAATTGCCTTAGCGCCCAATCTCTTTTTCGGCACCAGTATTGCGGTGAATATTTTGGTACTTTCCAAACATAAACCCGATACCCAAACCCAATTTATTGATGCTAGCGGTTTATTTAAATCCGCCACCAATAACAACATTTTGGAAGAGGAACATATTGAGCAAATTCTCAAATTGTTTGCCGATAAAGAAGATGTGCCACATTTAGCCAAATCCGTGTCCTTTGAAGAAATCGTTAAAAATGACTACAACCTTGCGGTGAGTTCTTATGTAGAACAAAAAGACACTCGAGAAGTAATTAATATTGATGAACTCAACGCGGAAATTCGTAAAACAGTTGCCAATATCGACCGCTTGCGTGCCGAGATTGATAAGATTGTGACGGAGATTGAGGGGTAAAACACCATGAAAAACAACCGCACTTTTTTAGAAAAATTATTGGATGGGGCTGAGGTTGAGTGGAAAACTCTCGACGAAATATTCTATTTAAAAAATGGCTATACCCCATCAAAAGGAGTAAAAGAATATTGGGAAAATGGCTCAATTCCTTGGTTTAGAATGGAAGATATTCGAGAAAATGGACGCGTTTTAAATACAGCATTACAAAAGGTTTCAGAAAGTGCGGTTAAAGGCGGAAAACTTTTTCCCGCAAATTCAATTATTATTGCAACCTCAGCAACTATTGGGGAGCACGCCTTAATCACCATACCATTTCTAGCAAATCAAAGATTTACGGTTTTATCTTTAAAACCTGAATATATTGATAAATTTAATATTTATTTTCTATACCATTATTGTTTTACGCTTGATGATTGGTGTCAGAAAAATACCACTATGTCTAGTTTTGCCTCCGTTGATATGAATGGATTTAGGAAATTTCTAATCCCCATCCCCCCACTCCCCGTCCAAACCGAAATCGTAAAAATTTTGGATGCATTGACAGCGCTTACCAGCGAGCTTACCAGCGAGCTTACCAGCGAGCTTACACTACGCCGGAAGCAGTATGAATACTATCGGGAAAAATTGTTATCTTTCGATAGTTTAGAACAATTAAATATGGGGGGGGCGAAGAAGAAACTTATTGATGTTGCAATTTATGCAAAAGTACGCATCTTGGCTGATAAGTTGGATAAAGAAAATTACGTAGGTGTAGAAAATTTACTTCAAAATAAACTGGGTAAAACAAGCTCCAATTATGTACCAACTGATGGTGCATTTATTGAGTATCTTCCCAATGATATTTTGATTGGGAATATTCGTCCCTATTTAAGAAAAATTTGGCTATCGGATCGAAAAGGAGGAACAAATGGAGATGTGTTAGTTATACGCTTAACAGACGAAAACATTCTTCCTCGTTATCTTTATCATATATTGGCAAATGAACATTTCTTTGAATACAACATTAAATATTCAAAAGGTGCAAAAATGCCTCGAGGGGATAAATCTGCAATTTTACAATATGAGTTTGACGTACCTCCACTCGAACAACAACAACGTATCGTTTCAATCCTCGATAAATTTGAAACCTTAACCAATTCCATCACCGATGGCTTGCCTTTGGCGATTGAACAAAGCCAAAAGCGGTATGAATATTACAGAGAATTGTTATTAAATT
>CAURMH010000077.1:0-3755 GCA_963525745.1 uncultured Pasteurellaceae bacterium
CCGAACATCAAGTGGATGACGAAGATTGGGACGATGATTGGACGGAAGAAGATGATGAAGGCGTAGAAATCATCTATCAAAAATAATCGACTAAACGGCACAATAAACCTTTGTGCCGTTACGCTTAGCCGCTCTGAAAACATCATTCAAAACGACCGCACTTTCTGCTACACTAGCCGCCGATTTTTCTCTATTCGTAAAGGTTTATTCAATGCGTACAAGTCAATATTTATTATCCACCTTAAAAGAAACCCCGGCCGAAGCGGCGGTGGTCAGCCATCAACTCATGTTGCGTGCGGGCATGATTCGTCCGCTCGCTTCAGGGCTTTATAACTGGATGCCAACCGGTTGGCGCGTGCTGCAAAAAGTCGAAAACATTATTCGTGAAGAAATGAATAAAAGCGGCGCCATCGAGATCAAAATGCCGGTGGTACAACCGGCGGAGTTGTGGCAGGAATCGGGCCGTTGGGATCAGTATGGCCCGGAATTATTGCGCTTTACCGACCGTGGCGAACGCGGTTTTGTTATCGGCCCGACCAACGAAGAAGCCATTACCGATTTGATGCGTCGCGAAGTGACCTCTTACCGTCAACTTCCTCTCAATTTGTATCATATTCAAACCAAATTTCGCGACGAAGTGCGCCCGCGTTTCGGCGTGATGCGTAGCCGCGAATTCATCATGAAAGACGCTTATTCTTTCCACATGGATAAGGAAAGTTTGCAGCAAACCTATGATGTGATGTACCAAACCTACAGCAACATTTTCACCCGTTTAGGCTTGGATTTTCGCGCCGTGCAGGCGGACACCGGCTCTATCGGCGGCAGCGCGTCCCATGAGTTCCAAGTGCTTGCCAATAGCGGCGAAGACGATGTGATTTTCTCCACCGAATCTGATTACGCGGCAAATATCGAACTTGCCGAAGCCGTTGCCGTCGGTGAACGTGCGCAACCGACCAAAGCCATGGAATTGGTGGATACACCGAACGCGAAAACCATTGCGGAGCTGGTAGAACAGTTCAATCAGCCCATTGAAAAAACCGTCAAAACCCTGATTGTTAAAGGCGCAAGCGAAGAACAACCGTTGGTGGCGTTAATCATTCGTGGTGATCACGAATTAAACGAAGTTAAAGCGGAGAAACTGGCGGAAGTGGCTTCTCCATTTGAATTTGCTGATGAAGCCGCCATTAAAGCCAAAATCGGTGCAGGTGTAGGTTCTCTTGGGCCGGTCAATTTAAACATTCCGGTTATTATTGATCGTAGTGTGGCGATCATGTCCGATTTCAGCGCCGGTGCCAATATTGACGGTAAACATTATTTTAACATTAACTGGGAACGCGATGTGGCATTGCCAAAAGTCGCCGATCTTCGTAACGTGGTGGAAGGTGACCCGAGCCCGGATGGTAAAGGCACATTGCTCATTAAGCGTGGTATCGAAGTGGGACATATTTTCCAATTGGGCGATAAATATTCCAAAGCGATGAACGCCACCGTGCAAGGGGAAGACGGCCGTCCAACGATCGTTACCATGGGCTGCTACGGTATCGGCGTGACCCGCGTGGTGGCGGCGGCGATTGAGCAGCATCACGACGAACGCGGTATTATCTGGCCATCCGATGCTATGGCGCCGTTCACCGTAGCGATTGTGCCGATGAACATGCACAAATCCGAAAGCGTGCAACAATTCGCCGAGGATTTATACCGCACTTTATTGGCGCAGGGCGTGGAAGTGATTTTCGATGACCGCAAAGAACGCCCGGGCGTGATGTTCGCCGACATGGAGCTTATCGGTGTGCCGCATATGGTGGTGATCGGTGAGAAAAATCTGGCAAACGGCGAAATTGAATATAAAAATCGTCGTAGCGGCGAGAAGCAGATGATTGCCAAAGTGCAGCTATTGGATTTTTTAAAAAGCCAAATTGGGTAAATAAATAAGCTCATCTCATCATAAAATCGCTTTTATTTTTCTATGCTAAAAAATAACGGCAAACCAGTTTTAAAGAATGAGAAATGTAATTGGTTTAGATAAATATTCTAAAATCACTAATAAACATAGAAAAATAAACTATATTAAAGGCGGAAAAATCCTAAAATACATGATAAAATGCTAAAAAAGCATTTGACAGTATTTTATTTATTCGTAATATAGCAGGTGTTTTACAGCAAAATTTGATAGGATTTTTATGTTTTCTTCTGTTTCTTTATCTCTCAACTTACTGCTCTCACATTCCATGTGCGGCTAAGTTGTGGATGAAAAACAGTCAAATGTAAAACCCTCAAGATTTAAACCCGCACTCTAATTTGCGGGTTTTTTCGTTTGTACACGAGCAAAAACAACTGAAAAAGCGACCGCACTTTGAGTGATTGAAAGAAGGAAAATGTTATGACAGATCGCGTTATTATTTTTGATACGACCTTGCGTGATGGCGAGCAAGCGTTAAAAGCAAGCTTAACCGTTAAAGAGAAATTACAGATTGCTTTAGCACTTGAACGTTTAGGCGTGGATGTGATGGAAGTGGGCTTTCCAGTTTCTTCTCAAGGCGATTTTGAATCTGTACAAACCATTGCACGTCATATCAAAAATAGTCGCGTTGCGGCACTTTCCCGTGCGGTAGAGAAAGACATTGATGCTGCAGCTGAAGCGCTGAAAGTAGCAGAAGCTTTCCGTATTCACACCTTTATTGCCAGCTCGGCTTTGCACGTGGAAGCCAAATTAAAACGCACCTTTGACGATGTGGTGGAAATGGCTGTCGCGGCAGTGAAACGTGCACGTAACTACACCGATGACGTGGAATTTTCCTGCGAAGATGCCGGACGCACCGGTATCGACAATATTTGTCGCATTGTGGAAGCGGCAATCAACGCTGGTGCGACAACGGTTAACATTCCGGATACCGTCGGTTTCTGCTTACCTAACGAATACGGCAACATTATCGCGCAAGTACGCAACCGTGTACCAAACATCGACAAAGCCGTAATTTCCGTGCACTGCCACAACGATTTAGGCATGGCGACCGCCAACTCTTTAACGGCAGTACAAAACGGCGCACGCCAAATTGAATGTACCATCAATGGCATCGGCGAGCGCGCAGGCAACACCGCCTTGGAAGAAGTGGTGATGGCAATGAAAGTTCGTCAAGAATTTATGGGTGTGGATACACGCATCAACACGCAAGAAATTCATCGCGTCAGCCAAATGGTGAGCCAGCTTTGCAATATGCCGATTCAACCGAACAAAGCCATTGTCGGCTCAAACGCCTTTGCGCATTCATCCGGTATTCACCAAGACGGTATGTTGAAAAACAAAAACACCTACGAAATCATGTCACCGGAAACTATCGGATTGAAGAAAGAGAAATTGAACTTAACCGCGCGTTCCGGCCGTGCCGCGGTGAAAGGCCACATGACCGACATGGGCTACACCGAGCAAGATTACGATTTGGATAAATTGTATGATGCCTTCTTGAAATTGGCGGACAAAAAAGGCCAAGTGTTCGATTACGACTTGGAAGCCTTAGCGTTCATTGATATGCAACAAGGGGATGAAGATCGTTTGGTGTTAGATAAACTTTCCGCGCACTCTACCAAAGAATATCCGGCGACTGCCTTTGTTCAATTACAGTTAGACGGTGAGAAATTAAGCACCTCATCAATCGGTGGTAACGGCCCGGTCGATGCGGTTTACAACGCCATCTTAAATTTGACCGGTTTAGAGATCAAAATGTCTCACTATAACTTAACCGCCAAAGGCGAAGGCG
>CAURMH010000078.1:0-3613 GCA_963525745.1 uncultured Pasteurellaceae bacterium
CCACCTGCACAGATCTTAAAGAATTTTCTTCTTGAGACCTGCATAATCACTCCTTTCAACAACAAGTTGTTGAGATACTTAGATAGTAAAAAATTTGTCTAGAAACTAGATAAATTGATTGGTTTCGTTAGAATAACATCGTTGCTAACTTTAAAAAGGCGTACAGAAAAACGCCAATTTACGGGCTGTTAGAATAACGATTTTTTAACTGCGAATCTATAATCAAATGGCATTAGAAGCTATAAATATTGTGATCTAGATCATAAATGCATCAATTATTTAACAATTTATTTACATGAATATTGTGGGACGAAGAAAGAATGAATTGGCGAACAAAACAAAAGATTAATGTTATCAAGATACAGAAAGACGGAGAAAAATCTCTCCCATTTTTGCAAGAAAAGGAGGATTTTCTCGCCGTCGAAACGCCGGTTTCCCTTGTATATAACGGCATTTCTCACGCTGTAATGATGTGCACGCCGCAGGATTTGGAAGACTTCGCGCTCGGTTTTTCGCTCACCGAAGGCATTATTGACAAACCGACGGATATTTACGGCATCGATGTACTTGAAGTGTGCAACGGCATCGAAGTACAAATTGAACTATCCAGCCGTAAGTTTATGGCGTTAAAAGAACATCGTCGTAATCTCACCGGCCGCACCGGCTGCGGCATTTGCGGCACGGAACAGCTTAATCAAGTGTACAAAAATTTTCCCCAATTAGCCCAAACGTTTCAGTTCAATATCAATCTGCTTGATGATTGCTTGCGCACGTTGCAAATTCACCAACAGCTCGGCCAACAAACCGGTGCCACGCACGCCGCCGCGTTTTTTGATTTACAAGGGAATATGCTTGCGATTCGTGAAGACGTAGGGCGCCATGTAGCCTTGGATAAATTGCTTGGCTGGCAGGCCAAAGCCGATAAGCCGCAGGGATTTGTCTTAGTGTCTAGTCGCGCCAGTTATGAAATGGTACAAAAGATGATTGCTTGCGGTGTGGAAATGTTGGTGGCGATTTCTGCCGCAACGGATTTAGCGGTAAAAATGGCGGAAACGCATCATTTGACTTTAATTGGCTTTGCGCGAGAAGGCAAAGCCAATGTTTATGCGGGTTCAATGCGGTTGGATTTGGAAGGTCTAACTTCGTTCGCTTGAAAAGGATGCGCCAGACCGAATGAATGATGGACGTGAATCCGCGACGATTAATCTCTAAAATTGTTGAACTGGAAGGGTTGTCCCAGTTCGGCATTTTTGACTAATTGAATCACCGCTTGTAAATCGTCGCGTGATTTTCCGGTTACACGAACCTGCTCGCCTTGAATTTGAGTTTGCACTTTGATTTTGGAATCTTTCACCAATTTGGTGATTTTCTTCGCCATCTCCGTTTCAATCCCTTGTTTGAGCTTGATTTCTTTGCTGTAAAGTTTGCCGTGATGTTCGCTCTCTGAAGGAATATCAAGCGAGCTATGCTCAATCCCGCGTTTCACGAAGGCGCCGATCAAAATTTCAATCAGTTGTTCAAGTTGAAAATCCGATTCGGTGGTGACTTTCACGGTTTCATTTTTTTCATTGAGTTCAATGACGGCTTCTACGCCACGGAAGTCATAACGGGTGCTGAGCACGCGGTTGGCATTTTCTACCGCATTGCGTACTTCGTGCATGGTAATTTCGGAAACGATATCAAAAGATGGCATGATTTTCTCCTAAATAAAGTAGGGTGGGCATAGGTTCCACGAGTAAGCGAAATAGCACCGCATTGACGATGGATTTTTCCTCTTACGAAATTCGGTCATTCGCCGTCAAAAGGCATAGCAGTGCGGTTAAGTCGGCGAAGTTTACCACAACTTGCGCCTGTTGTTGTACTTTCGGTTTGGCGTGGAAGGCAACGCCTAAACCGGCCGCGTTCATCATGGCTAAGTCGTTTGCGCCGTCGCCGATGGCGATGGAATTTTGCGGCGCAATACCGTATTTGTCGCGTAAGCGTTGTAAAACAGCGGCTTTATATTGGGCATCGACCACATCACCTTTGACGAATCCAGTCAACTTACCGTTTTCAATATCAAATTGATTTGAGACGGCGAAATCTAATTGCAATAGATCTTTTAAATAATCGGCGAAATAGGTGAAACCGCCCGATGCGATGGCGATCTTCCAGCCGTGCTGTTTTAGCGTTCGGATAGTTTCCTCAAGCCCCGACATTAACGGCAAATTCGACCGTACTTGTTGTAAAATACTTTCCGGCGCCCCTTTTAATGTCTCGACGCGACGGCGCAAACTTTGCTCGAAATCCAATTCGCCGCGCATTGCGCTTTCTGTAATGGCGGACACCAATCCTCCCGTTCCGGCCAGTTTAGCGATTTCATCAATGCATTCGATTTGAATTGCCGTGGAATCCATATCCATCACTAATAGCCCTTTTTCCGATAATTTCGCTTCAAAATCCAGAAGGGCGATATCTAAGCCCAGTTCGTGCGCGGCGCGAGGAAAATCTTCCCGCCATTCGCCTTTCAGTAAAACAACGGTGTTGTGCGCCACGTTCCAGGCATCGAAACAAAACAAATTCTGACCGCACTTTTGTTGAAAAGCAATGAGCTTTTGCTGATCGAGCGCCGTGCCGTATAAAATAAACGTCTCGTTAGGCATTGCTGTTGATAGATCAGGCCGAAGTGCGGTCGGAAACGCATGATATTTTTGCCTAATAGTTGCTAAGTTTTGAATTTGCATAAAAAATCCTGTAAATTATCGGAATCTTCGTTATTTTAGCCGATTTAGTCAGCAGTTGGGAAAGAACGTGCAATTAATTAAAGAAAAATTCCAAAAATCCCTCATGTTTCTAGTGATTATTTTGTTGTGTATCGGTGCGATGATAATCATTTTATTCGGTATCAAACAGTTTAAAATCGGTTCACAACTCTCCGGCGTTAATCAAGTTGCCACTTTGTCTCACACACTTGTGCGTCAACAGGCGAATTTGTTTGCTGTGTTGTTGATAAATAATGCAAAAAGCGAACAATTGACAGAAAATTTAGACAATCTGACAAAAGAAACTTTTGTGCTGGATGCGGCGATTTATGACTATAATGGGAAACAATTGGCGCAAAGTACCAATACGGGCAATTTACGTGAGCAGCTTGGGCTAGCGCCCCGACCGTCTGATGAGCTCATTACGCAACAAGTGGTTGAACCCATTTATTCTAACGCGGGAATTGAGGGGTTTTTACGTGTGACTTTTGACGCACAGTACGCACAAACCACGCGGAATAAGATCAATCAAATTTTTCATCGTTTATATGGCGAATTGCTTATTGTGTTTTTATTAGGCGTTTTGTCAGCCAGTTCGGTTCATTATTTTCTAGGTCATTATCGGCGTACTTATCGAAAATCTTCAGAAATTAAAAGTGCGGTCGATTTACCCGGAAAACCAAGCAGTTTACGTTTTCATCAACGTCGCCGTCGCCTTTAATTTTTAACCGCTTTAAAGACGAAATAAATTTTCATTAAGCCTGAAAAAGCCTTCAGAATAGGGTAAGATACACAATTATTTTCACAGGAGAACACCATGCCAACTCGCAGACAATTAGCCAATGCAATTCGTTTTTTATCCATGGATGCGG
>CAURMH010000079.1:0-3538 GCA_963525745.1 uncultured Pasteurellaceae bacterium
TATTTGGACTATTATAACCACCATCGAATCCAACTGAAATTAAAAGGACTGAGTCCGATACAATATCGTTGTCAGTCCTTGAATTAATCGTCCGGATTTTTTGGGGGTAGATCAATTTGACCGCAGTTTTTCATCGCATTTTCGGTATATTCACGTTAAACTAAGTCTGTTTTCATAAAAATAGAATCATTATGCGTTTATTTATTACAATTCTGGTGAGTGTTTTAGTGTTATTCCAATATGATTTTTGGTTTGGTAAAAACGGTTATTTTGATTATCAAAATTTGACCGAGCAGATTTCAATCAATCGAGCTGAAAATGAAAAACTTTCACAGCGCAATCAAATGATTTTTGCCGAAATTCAAGGATTAACAAAAGGTTTCGAATCAATTGAAGAACGCGCGAGAATGCAACATGGGCTGATTAAACCTAATGAAGTTTTTTATCATATCGTAGAAGAAAAAAAATAATGACACGCCAAATTATCGCTATTCTCCCGGCGGCCGGCATCGGTTCGCGTATGCGGGCAGACAAACCGAAGCAATACCTCAAAATTCTTGATAAGACAATTTTGGAACATACGTTAACGGTCATGTTAACCCATTCCGCCGTTACGCAAATTATTCTTGCCGTCAATCGTGACGATCCTTATATCGCGAATATAGCTTTAATTGGTCATCCTAAAATACAAACGGTAATCGGCGGTGAAACGCGAGCAGAATCCGTTTTTAACGGATTAAAGGTAATTGATGAAAAAAATGCCTGGGTATTGGTTCATGATGCCGCTCGTCCTTGCTTAACGCATAGCGATATTGATAAATTACTCGCCGTGAATGATGAGCAAGGCGCGGTTTTGGCCATTCCCGTCACCGATACGATTAAACGTGCGACAGCCGATCAGCGCATTTTGCAAACGGAAGATCGAACACAGCTTTGGCAGGCTCAAACACCGCAGTTTTTTCGTGCCAATTTATTAAAGCATGCTTTAATGCAGGCCTTTAGACAAAAGGTGAACGTGACAGATGAAGCCTCGGCGATGGAACTTGCCGGATTTCGACCGCACTTGGTTGTTGGGCGAAGCGATAATTTAAAAGTTACCCGCCCGGAAGATTTGGCATTAGCCGAATTCTATTTATCGAAAAGAAAGGAGGAAAAATGATCCGAATCGGTCATGGTTTTGATGTTCACGCATTTGGCGAAAAACGCCCGCTCGTTATTTGTGGTGTAGAAATTCCCCATTCAATCGGGCTGATTGCGCATTCTGACGGTGATGTCGCGTTACATGCGTTGACCGATGCTTTGTTAGGCGCAGCGGCGTTAGGCGACATTGGCAAATTATTTCCTGATACGGATATGCAATATAAGAATGCCGACAGTCGCTTTTTATTGCGCGAGGCATATCGACGAATCCAAGAAAAAGGCTATAAAATTGGCAATGTAGATGTCACAATTATTGCACAGGCGCCCAAAATGCGCCCTTACATAGACAGTATGCGTACCAATATTGCCGCTGATTTAGTATGTGATATAGAACAAGTTAATGTTAAAGCGACAACGACGGAAAAATTAGGGTTTGTTGGACGAGGAGAAGGAATTGCCTGTGAAGCCGTCGCTTTAATCGTGAGAGAAAACAATTAAAACACGCCGACTAGTCTTTTTTCGGTATTAGAACACAACGACAACGCTGAGATTACAGGGGTGGCCGTAAGGGCGGTGAGCATAGTTTCAGCGTTGTTTGGCTACATAATATCTCGTTTTTCAATTCGGCTAATCTCTTTTTCTTCCGGATTTATGACCGCCCGGACGCTAAACGCTTTCGCCAAATTTCCCGCCGTAAAGACGCGCTGCGTCTCACCATAGTCGATGACCTGTCCTTTATCCAACAAAATCACTTCATCACAAAATTTATAGGCGAGCGATAAATGATGAATAGCGACCACCACGGTATGGCTTGGTGTGAGAGACTTGAGCTGTTCCATGATGTCGATTTGATAATAAGGATCGAGCGGTGCGATGGGTTCGTCAGCGAGCAATAACGGCGAATCTTTAATACAACAACGGGCGATCTGCACGCGGGCTTTTTCGCCGCCTGAAAGTTGTCGGAACGGCTTTTCCAATAAGTGCGAAACGGAAAACGTGCCTGAAATCGACCGCACTTTTGTCTGTTCTTTGGCACGATTCAGCGGATTCGGCAAGCCTAAGGCGATGACATCATACACGGATAAATCCCAGTGGATTTCCGTGTTCTGTGCGAGGTAGGCAAGTTGTCGGCTTTTTTGTTCGGCACTCATGGCGCTTAATTTGTCGTCGTTAAACCAAATTTCACCGCCGGCGATAGGTAAAATCCCTGCGAGGGTTTTGAGCAAGGTCGATTTGCCCGCGCCGTTGGCGCCCATAATGCCGACCAATTTCCCTTGCGGAATGTGGCAAGTGATATTTTTTAAGCCGTAAGGTTGGGTGAGGTTTTCGATTCGTATCATTTTTTATTGTAGGGGCCGGTCCTGTGTCGGTCCGTATTTAACAAACAGTCGGTCGGGCACAGGACCCGACCCTACAAATTATCTTGCGAGCCTTCTCTGCTCCGTTAACAAAATCCAAATCAAACACGGTGCACCAATGATGGCGGTGAGTGTGCCGATGTAAATATGGGAGAAGAATGGGATGTATTGCACGCAAAGATCCGCGATTAACAATAGTAATGCGCCGAATAAAGCGCTGGTTAAATAAAGCTGTGACGGGCGTTTTTTCAATAAGATTCGGGCAAAGTGCGGTGCGATTAAGCCGATAAAACCGATGGCACCTGTTTGTGGAATGGTTGCGCCGACGAGCAACGCAACGCCAAAGGTGGTGATAAAAAAGCTGCGTTTCGGATCGATCCCCATGGTGCCGGCGGTCTCTTCACCGAAACTGAGTAAATCCACATAACGACGTTCGCGGTATAAACAAACTAAACCAAACAGAACAATCAGCAGTGAAATCACCAAAGTGTCAAGCTTTGCCCACACTAATGAGCCTTGTAACCAACGGTAAAGCTCTGCTAGCGCCCAAGGGCTTTCGGCGTTAGATAACAGCAACGTAATGGCGGCGCCAAGCAACATATTCACTGCCAAACCACTGAGGAGCATCATGGTCGTGCCATGATTTTTGGCAATGGCATAAACCAATAAAAAACTCGCTAACGCCCCTGCGACACCGCCGAATAGCAATACCGTAAACGGCACAGAAAAATAATAAAGAACGAGCACACTGGCCGCCGTCGCTCCGGCACTACTGCCGAGCAAACCGGGGCTTGCCAACGGATTTTGGAAGATCCCTTGCATGGCATTGCCCGCAAGGGCAAGACTGGCACCGGTTAAAATCGCTAAACCAATGCGCGGTACACGAACATCCCACAACACAAGCGCACGCATATCAGTCAGCACCCCATCCGCATTTTTAAGATGGGCAAAATCACCAAGTTGATGATAAAGGGCGATGCCTGTTATCAACAGCAAGAATGAAAAAAGTGCGGTATTTAATTTTTGTGTTTTTGTCAAGG
>CAURMH010000080.1:0-3420 GCA_963525745.1 uncultured Pasteurellaceae bacterium
CTGCGGTGGTGATAATAATATCCACTTCTTTGGCTTGTTCTGCATAAAGCGCCATCGCACGGCGGTTGAATTCTTCCGACATCACTTTCGCATAGCCGTCGCCGCTGCCGCCTTCTTCTTTAAAATCAATTTCTAAGAAGCTTGCGCCCATACTTTGCACTTGTTCTTTCACTTCAGGACGAGAGTCAAAGGCACGCACAATCGCGCCAAGGCTGTTTGCCGCACCGATTGCCGCCAAGCCCGCCACGCCTGCACCAATCACCAACACTTTAGCCGGCGGGACTTTACCTGCCGCGGTAATTTGCCCGGTGAAGAAACTGCCAAACTCGTGGGCGGCTTCAATCACCGCACGATAACCGGAAATATTCGCCATAGAGGAAAGGGCATCCAAAGCTTGCGCGCGTGAAATCCGCGGCACCGCATCCATCGCAAGCACATTGATTTTCTTCGTGGTCAGTTTTTTCATGAGCTCTGGATTTTGCATACGCCAAATGAAGCTCACAAGCGTCGCGCCCTCTTTCATTTGGGCGATTTCTTCATCCGTTGGCGGATTCACCTTAAAGATAATATCCGATTGCCAAATTTCAGCTGCCGTGCCAATTTTCGCGCCCGCGTCTAAAAATGCTTGATCCTCAAAACTCGCTTTAAAACCTGCATCGTGTTCCACGATCACGTCAAAGCCCAATTTCAAGATCTGCTGAACCGTTTTCGGCGTCGCCGCCACACGGCTTTCATTATCAAGCAGCTCTCTTGGTACACCAATTAACATACTGTTTCCCTTTTAATTAATATATTGCAGGATAAAATTTATCCGTTCCTAAATAGATGACGAAAAATTCATCTCGGCCAATGTATCATTTATTGTGATAGAACGGGTAATGTTTTTATTCGATATATGAAATATTGTGATATGCCTCACAGAATATAAGATAAAAAGTGTGGTGAAATTTTACAATTATTTGATATATCTCATATTTTACATTAACAAAAGGATAAATCGGGTGTTTTGGCTTGTATTTTCTCCGATTAACAGATAGATTAACGGCTCATTTTATGAAATATTGATATAACACAACATCTTATCTTAACTTAATGAGGTAGCCCTATGCTGACTATCGATGCAAACACTCCACCACCGCCTCCCCACAAAACGAAAATTTACCAAAGTTTGTATGCTCAGGTTATTTTTGCAATTATCGTCGGAATTTTATTGGGTAATTTTTTTCCTGATTTGGGGGCTAGTCTAAAGCCCTTAGGGGAGGCCTTTATTAAATTGGTCAAAATGATTATTGCGCCGGTGATTTTTCTTACGGTGGTAACCGGTATTGCCGGCATGAATGATATGAAAGCGGTTGGTCGTGTTGCCGGAAAAGCGATGCTTTATTTCGTGACCTTTTCCACGTTAGCGCTAATCGTCGGGATGGTTGTTGCTAATATTATTGAACCGGGGCATGGATTAAATATCGATCCGGCGACATTACAATCGGAAAAAGTATCTGAATATGTTGCCAAAGCACATAACAGTTCGTTTATTGGTTTTCTGATGAATATTATTCCGACCACAGTACTTAGCCCGTTAGTCGAAGGCAATATTCTGCAAGTTTTGTTTGTTTCTATTCTTTTTGGCG
The DNA here is from genome assembly GCA_963525745.1 of uncultured Pasteurellaceae bacterium. Taxonomy (GTDB): domain Bacteria; phylum Pseudomonadota; class Gammaproteobacteria; order Enterobacterales; family Pasteurellaceae; genus CAURMH01. The sequence goes on from CAURMH010000080.1 coordinate 1,629, forward strand.
TCGCATTGGCTTCCGTTGGTGATAAAGCCAAACCTATTGTTGATTTATTACATGTTTCTGCCGCACCGATGTTCAAAGTCGTGTCTATTTTGATGAAAGTTGCGCCGTTAGGCGCATTGGGTGCAATGGCGTTTACTGTCGGCAAATATGGATTACAGTCTATCAGTAATCTCATGCTATTGATTTTAACTTTTTATATCACGTCATTTTTATTCGTCACCATTATATTGGGCGCGGTGGCACGCTATAACGGCTTTTCTATTTTAAAAATGATCCGATATATCAAACAAGAATTATGGCTGGTGCTCGGCACTTCTTCTTCGGAAGCGGCGTTGCCGACATTAATGCAAAAAATGGAAGCGGCTGGCTGTAAAAAATCCGTAGTAGGTCTAGTGGTACCGACAGGGTATTCTTTTAATCTGGACGGAACCAATATTTACATGACAATGGCCGCATTATTTATTGCACAAGCGACCAATATTGAACTCAGTATTACCGAACAGGCGACGTTATTGTTGGTTGCTATGTTGAGTTCAAAAGGGGCGGCCGGGGTGACCGGAGCAGGTTTTATTACTTTGGCGGCAACCTTATCGGTCGTACCGAGTGTTCCAGTTGAAGGAATGGCGCTGATTCTCGGCGTCGATCGCTTTATGTCCGAATGTCGCGCATTAACGAATTTGGTGGGTAATGCCTGTGCAACAATTGTTGTTGCCCGCTGGGAGAAGGGGTTGGATAAAGATAAGCTGGATGAGGTATTGAAGGGGAAGTAATCATTCGCTTCAATCATTTTTTCGATTAATCGTAACGAAGAATAAAGTGCGGTCAAAATCTCATGAATTTTGACCGCACTTTTGTTTTCATTTTTCTGTTAGAACAAATTATTTCGCCGCTTTCAGTTCTTGATAATATTGTTCGTAATATTGAATGGCATCGCCCACATCATCTTGCCAGTAGCTATTTTTTAACACTTCAGCTGTTGGATAGATTGCCGGATCTTCCGTGATTTCTTTTGGTAAGACTTTTTTCGCTTCAAGGTTCGCCGTTGGGTAACCAATTGCCAAGGTTAATTTTTCTGCCGCTTTCGCACCTAACATATAGTTGATAAGTTTGTGTGCACCGTCCGGATTTTTAGAGGTAACCGGAATGGCTAAAGTATCCACCCAGAGTACCGGCCCTTCTTTTGGGAACACCATGTCTAAAGGTGCTTGTTCTTTTTTCGCAATGCGCACAGAACCGTTCCATAATTGACCCACTTCTACTTCACCGGAAATAAAAGAGTTCGCCGGGTTATCAGAGTTGAAAGAAAGCACATTCGGGCGTAATTTCAACAATTCCTCATAAGCCTGTTTGATAATTGCAGGATCTTGTGTATTCGGATCTTGACCGATTTTTAACAGCGCGATGTTAAATACTTCGCGGGCATCGTCTAATAATTGCACTTTATTCGCAAATTCCGGTTTCCATAAATCGCCCCAAGAGGTGAAATCGGTGCCTTTGTAAGTGTTGGTGTTAAAGGCGATACCCGGCGCACCTAATAATTGTGGAAGGGAATATTTGTTGCCTTTGTCGTAAGGCTTGTCGAGCCAATCAGGGTCTAATTCTTTGATAACAGGTAATTTGCTGTGGTCAAGTTCTTTTAACATACCTTCGCGTGCCATTTTGGAGACGAAGTAGTTAGACGGCGCAATCACATCATAACCGCCGGCAGCCCCCTGCGTTTTTAATTTCGCATACATTGTCTCGTTTGATTCAAGACTTGACACAATCACTTTAATACCGGTTTCTTTGGTGA
>CAURMH010000081.1:0-3386 GCA_963525745.1 uncultured Pasteurellaceae bacterium
AGTGTCTTTTTCAATACGAAATGCCATTGTGATACTCCTGTCAATAGAATAAAAAGGTCGCTGGAATTCTAACACTTAGGGGTTATCAATGGAATGCGCTCAAAAAGTTAAACGTTAGTTTTGTGATTTAGATCATAAAAGTGCGGTCGATTTGACTTGTGTTTCACACTCCTCCGCTTAAAGCAAAATTTGTCCGTTTATTTTTCGCTGATTTTTCAGTAAAATTATTCGCTTGTATCGGGCAAAATCGGGGCAAAAATGGCTAAAAATGCGCAATTTTATATTCTGACGGAACAAAGCCAAATGACGGTTGAACAGTTGGTCTGTAACCTGGCGGCTGAAGCCTGGCGTGCGGGAAAACGCGTTTTAGTTGCGTGTGAAACGGAACAACAAGCACTAAACATTGATGAAGCCCTATGGCAACGGGCCCCCGATGAATTCGTTCCGCACAACCTTTCGGGCGAAGCGACGCAATTTACGCCGCCGATTGAAATTAGTTGGAAAGGGAAACGCAATGCACAACGCCGTGATTTGCTGATTAACTTGCAGCAAGAAGTCCCCGAGTTCAGTCACAGTTTTACTCAATTGATTGATATTGTCCCTGCTGAAGAAAGACAAAAGGTGCAAGCACGAGAACGCTATAAACAATTGCGCGGGCTGGGGTGGTCGCTTTCAACGGAAAATGCGGAATAATAGGAAAATGTCGAATAATAAAAGGAATAAAATATGAAACTTGCCGAAGCCTTAATGGAACGTGCGGACTTACAACGAAAACTCGCGCAGCTGCAAGGCCGATTAACTCAAAACGCACAATATCAAGAAGGCGAAACGCCGGCTGAAGATCCGCACGAGTTATTAACCGAATACCGCCGAATCGCTGACCAATTAGAAACGTTGATTGTAAAAATTAATCAAATTAATCAAAAAGTTACCTTAGCCAATGGCGTTAATATGATTGAAGCCCTGGCTAAGCGTGATCGCTTGAAAGATGAGCAAACGATGTTGCTTGCCTTAGCCAATGCGGCCGTGGTCGAACAAACCCGTTATAGCCACAGCGAAATTAAATTGATCGCCGCCGTGGATATTAAAAGTATCCGTAAACAAGCGGATGATGCGGCAAAAAATTATCGAGAATTAGACGTATTGGTTCAGCAAGCCAACTGGCAGTACGATCTCTAACTGTGTTGCGTAGCCGTTTATTTAAGGCGAATACTCCCTGTTCGAAAGAACAAATTATGCAAACGCGATGCGGCGCGTTGTTTATTGTACGACTTACCCGCCGTAGAGGTTATTGTGTATTGAGAATGGCGTATTTTGACTACCATGTATTGATTAAATAAACGGTGAGGGTGGGATTGGGGAAAAAGAGCGGTCAAAAATGACGATATTTCATGTCGCTGAAGAAAAAGATTTAGTAAAAATTATTGAAATCTACAACCAAGTGATTGAAAGCCGAAGCGTGACGGCTGATTTGAAGCCTGTAACGGTTAAAAAGCAAAAAAGCTGGTTTGATTCGCATCGTCATAGTTCAAAATATCCGATTTGGATCCTGGAGCAAGACCATGAAGTGGTTGGTTGGTGCGCCTATTCACAATTTTATGGCCGTGCCGCTTATGATTGTACGGTAGAAATCAGTTTTTATTTGGATCGCGGCGTGCAGGGCAAAGGTTTCGGTGAAAAATGCGTAGATTTCCTTATTGAACAAATGTCGAATCATGGCTTAACGACATTAATCGCTTTTGTATTCGGCAACAACGGGCCAAGTTTGCTATTGCTTGAGAAAAAAGGCTTTCAACGTTACGGCTTGTTACCGAAAGTGGCCGATATGCAAACCCATCGGGAAAATTTGGTGATTTTGGGGATTAAGAAATATGACTAAACAAGAGATTTTAGAACGCCAAAAGCAGCTTAAGATTTTATTTTCGGCTTGGATGAAAGAAAAAATGAAACATGAAGTTCTTACATTCCAAAAACGGGACGGACGCATTGTAGAACATTACCCGGATGGTTCTGAGAAAGTAGTGGGATATGCTAAAAACTCCCCTCTTTAGAAAAGAGGGGCAGGGGGAGATTTGATAACAAACGTGAATTTCCTTATGAGGTTGATATAACTTCTGCCGAATCTCCCCTAACCCCTCTTTGCCAAAGAGGGGAATGGTTACAAAAAATACTTAAAAAAATAACCGCACTTTTATGAACGACATCACTTTTTACCAACGCTTTGAACCCGATATCCTCGCCGGGCGGAAAACTATCACCATTCGTGATAAATCCGAAAGCCATTTTAAACCGGGCGATATTTTGCGAGTGGGGCGGTTTGAGGATAATCAATATTTCTGCACCATTGAAGTGTTAAGCGTGTCGCCGATTACTCTTGACAAGCTGACGGAACAACATGCGAAGCAGGAAAATATGGGATTGGATGAATTGAAAGAGATGATTAAAACAATTTATTCAAATGAAAGTGAGCTTTATGTTATTAGATTTATTTTAAGAGAGTATTTATGAATACAATTTGCTTATATTTACCAACAATATCTATGATTGTGATGCTTATCGCAGCTTGTCTTGCTATTTGTTTTTATTTTAAAAATAAAGATGAACAAGAGTTTTATGTTTCATTGGAAAATGTTCTATCTAAGCTTGGAGATAATGAAACAGATAAAGTTGCAATAATTAGTAGGATTGCATACGCTTTAAAAAATGCAAAGAATGCTAATATTAAGCATAAAAATACAGAGATAATAAGAAAAGTAATTCAAAATATTACTGAGGATCAATATGAGTTGGCTAGCCGTAAGGCATTAGTTTCTGGTAAATTATTTAGTTTATTAATACTTCTTGTTGTAGTTTGTATAACTAATCTTTTAGTTTCATTTGGCTATTCTTCTTTACCATCATTTGGGCTTTTTGGAATAACAATTAATCTTGAATATAGAGCGGCACTTGCAGCTTTTAATACAGCGGTTACATTGCTAGTTATAACTATTCTTTGGACAGCATTAAAAATAGGATTTTAAAATGTATGTTCTTGGATAAAAAATAAGTTTAAAAGTAGTTAGATAATATAGGGTGGGCTTTTAGCCCCCAATTTCACTTTAAAATAAATGGTGGGCTAAAGTCCTACAAAAAGAGAGCAACAATGACACAAAAATTCGAAATGGCAGACCGTTTTAATCCGTCTGCGGTAGAACAAGCCCTTTATCAACATTGGGAAGAGAGCGGTTATTTTAAACCGTCTGAAAATGAAAATGCGCCGAGCTATTGCATTGCGATTCCGCCACCGAACGTAACAGGTTCTCTACACATGGGGCATGCTTTCCAACAAACTTTAATGGATACCTTAATCCGTTTTAACCGTATGGAAGGGCATAACACCTTATGGC
>CAURMH010000082.1:0-2985 GCA_963525745.1 uncultured Pasteurellaceae bacterium
TGTCCAAGAAAATGCAGTTATCCGCGACGCCTTTTGTGTTGAAATCATTTGATTTACTGCCGATTGCGATGACCAAATAATCGTAAGGAATTCGGCGGGCGACGACGATCATATCGCCTTCTTCGCCGTAAACCGGCGCCAATTCCACGTATTTTTGTTCGCGATTGATGCGCGTGATCGATCCTTGTTCAAAGCTGAAATGATGATTTTTACCGTGCGCACGGTAGCTTAACGAGTCGATGCCATCGTCCATTACGCCGGTGGCGATTTCGTGCAATAACGGTTTCCAAAGATGGGTGGCATTACGATCCACAAGGGTAATTTTGGCTTGTTGTTTACGACCGAGCTTATCGCCTAAAAATGTCGCCAGCTCAATACCGCCGGCACCGCCACCTACGATGACGATGTTTTTCATAAGATTCTCCTAAAAGTATTAAATTTGTTAAAAATGTTAAATCAACGTTATGGTAGCATGAAACATCTTGTGGAACATTACTCAATAAGGAGAAAACTAAGTTCGGTGTACGCATTCATAAAGGGGGGCAAGCTCTCGGATGGTGTGAGCCACAAATAGCACCGCATTCAAAGCCGACAAATCGGCCTTTTCCACATTTTTGCCGATACACCAAAAATCATCGTCGTTGCGCAAGGTTAAATCCGCTTGTGAAAATGCGTTCACCGGCCGGAAATCGCCATATTCGTCTTCATCGCCGCGCCATAAATCGAAGTCGGCGAAACGGGCGAAATCAAATCGTTCCAGCCATCGGTTATATTGGTGCACATTAATTTGTGAGCGATCAGCGCGATAGCAATGCCAATCGAGACTCACGGAAAGGCGGCGGCGATTGAGCAATACGGAGAAAATCGCAGCAGAATTTTGGTTGAATTTATATTTGAAATAGGCGAAAAAATGCGCACGTACCTGCCAACCGTTCGTCCAACTTTCGATATGCGGTTTGGCAAAAGGTGCGCCGAGTTCGGCGGAAACGGCTTGAATCAGCGCTTTCCAGTTATCCCACTGCGCTTTGTAACGCGCTTTAATGGCCGGAATGTCTTGCGGGCAGAATTTTTTCATTTGCGCAAATTGAAAGAACGGAATATTAAAAATTTCGCAGGATTCGGCGTTGAGAGAAATCATGATTTTCCTTAAAAATACAATAATTTTTCGAAATTATATCGCTGTTGCACAACGTTGAAATTACCCTTGCAAAATAGCACCGCATTGGAGCCGCTCCCAGTGCGGTGCTATCGTTTATGGTTAATTTAAACGGGTTTTGTGCATTTGCTAAATTTCGTAATTTTTCACCGCACTTTGACTAAAAATTTGTTTATCTTCCCAACGCAACATGGTCAGGCGATTATTCCAGACACAGCCGGTATCGAGCGTATAAATATTCGGCGGCATTTTTTCATCCACTAAACTCGCCCAATGACCGAACACAATCGGGATTTGTCGATACAACGGATTGTTTAACTCGAACCAAGGCGTGAGTTCGGGCGGCGCTTCTTTCGGCGGGATTTTACAAGCGAAATCCAATCGGTGATCTTGATAGCAGAACCGCATTCGGGTGAATACATTAATAATGTAACGTAAGCGATCCATGCCTTGTAACTCAGGCGACCATCGGTCGGGGAAGTTGTCGTACATTTGAGAAATCAGCGCATAAAAATCGCCGTTTTGTAAGACGTTTTCTACTTCCTTCGCACAGGCTTTTGCCGTTTCTAAATCCCAATCCGGCGAAATACCCGCGTGCGCCATCAAGAAGCCCAATTCTTCATTGTGAACAAGCAACGGCTGATGACGCAACCAATCAATCAATTCTTCAAAATCCGACGCACTGAAAATGGCGTCCACCCGATCGCGCGGTTTGATTTTTTTAATGCCGAGTGCGGTCGAAATCAGATGAAGATCGTGATTCCCCAAGACAGTTTGTGCCGCGCCGCCGAGGGATTTTACCAAACGCAAACAGGCTAAGGATTTATCGCCGCGCGCAACGAGATCGCCGACGAGATAGAGTTTATCTTGCGCCGGGTTGAATCGAACTCGTTCTAATAAAAGCTGTAATTCATCGAAGCAGCCTTGTAAATCACCGACTAAATAGGTTGCCATTTTTGACCGCGCTTTATTCTTCCAAATCCACAACTTCGTCCTTCAGCGCCTCCGCCGGCGGATTATCCGCCAGCCAATTCGCTAAGCGGGCATAATCGGCGATGGAAAGATTTTCCGCACGCGCATTCAAATCAATCTCAAGTGCGGTCAAATTTTCCGGAGAAAATAAGGTAGAAAGCGCGTTGCGCAAGGTTTTGCGACGTTGGTTAAAGGCTTGTGAACAAACCCGATTAAGCCAATATAAATCCTTAACCGGATGAGGCAGGGTTTGATGCGGAATTAAGCGAACCACAGCGGAATCCACTTTCGGCGCCGGTTTAAAGGCGCTCGGCGGCACTTCAAGCACCGGCATCACTTGGCAGAAATATTGCGCCATAATAGTTAAACGCCCGTAAGCTTTACTGTTCGGCGCGGCGCACAGGCGTTTTACCACTTCTTTTTGCAACATAAAGTGCATGTCTTGAATCACATCGTGATATTTAAATAAATGGAACATCAACGGCGTGGAAATGTTGTACGGCAAGTTACCAAACACGCGTAATTTTTGTTTCGGCTCGGCCGTTTGCTCGGCATAAAGTGCGCCGAAATCAAATTGCATGGCGTCAGTTTCAATCACCGTCAATTTTTGATGTAAAAAAGGATGATGACGTAAACGTTCAGCAAGATCGCGGTCAAGTTCAACAACGGTTAAATGCTCAACTTGCTCGCCGACAGGCTCGGTTAATGCCCCCAAACCGGGGCCGATTTCCACTAAAAATTGACCTTTTTGCGGATAAATCGCCGCCACGATATTTTGAATAACATGATTATCATGCAAAAAATTTTGCCCGAAGCGCTTGCGCGCCGTATGGCCTAAATGTTTTTTTGAGTTCATA
>CAURMH010000083.1:0-2985 GCA_963525745.1 uncultured Pasteurellaceae bacterium
CGGCTTGTTTAAAAGGCTGTGTATCGCCCGGATTGCCATTCAAATTATCCGCACTGGCAAAATAACGGAATCCCGCCGCTGTGGCTAAAATCCATTCCAATGCTTGAGGTTTCACTTCCACCTTTTCAAAATCACGTTGGCGTGTTTCAGAACGACCATCCGGCTCATACTAATAGCCAAAATCTTCTAATTTACGGCGCTCTTTCCCTGCCACCAACCAATGGGCGATTTCATGTAATGCACTGCTGTAAAAGCCTCTCGCAAAGTAAATGGCGTTATAAGGCACCTCATCATTTGCAGGAATGTAAATCGGCTCATCCCCACCTTTAACCAATCGCGTATTATATTCTTCTTCAAAACATTGATTAAAAATCGCAATGATGTCCTCAAGTTTATGTTCCATGCTTTCTCCAAATATTTTTATAAATAAAGCCTCTTAAAAGGTTTAATAATTATCACATTTTTAATGTCTTTCACAAAATCAGATTGAATAAAAAAGGCGAGCAAAAATGCTCACCTTATAAACTAATATTAAGTAATTAGCCGAACACTTTTTCCAAGTGTGCTTGGTAGTCTGCTAAGTATTGTTCTACTTGTGGATTTTTAATCACGTCGTTACATAAGAATGTTGGCAGACGGGTCAAGCCGATGAATTCGTTGAGTTTATGGAAGTGCATATATAACGCATCTACGCCTTTGCCTTCGAAGAAGTCACCTTCACGGGTGAAAGCTTCAATCGGTGCATTCCAAGTAAGCGAAAGCATGTGTTTTTTGCCTTGCAACAAGCCACCTGTACCGTAGCCTTCTGTCGGACTGACACGATGACGGCCGTCACTGTGGTAAAGCTTGCCGTGCCCAGCGGTTAATACTTCGTCTATGTATTTTTTCACTGTCCAAGGCTCGTGCATCCACCAACCTGGCATCTGCCAAATCACGGCATCCATCCACAAGAATTTTTCGATTTCTGCTTCAACATCATAGCCGGCATCAATCACGGTTTCTTTTACATTGTGTCCAAGTGCGGTCAAAATTTCTTTCGCTTTTTTATGAAGCGTGTGGTTTAACTCACCATGCGAATGGCCAAACTCTTTTCCACCGTCTAGTAATAAAATATTCATCTTTTTGCTCCTAAATAAATAATTCAAAAAATGGGGCTGCAATTATGCCTTTTTACTCTATATTTTAAAAGTGCCCAGATAGCGCGCCTCTCCTGGCGCGTGCTTTTATCTATCTAAAAAATAAGCAAACTGAGGTTATTCATGAAAATAGTAAAAATCTGAATCAAACAAAATTGATGTTTTAGGCACGCGTTAGGAAACGTGCGCCATCGTAGGGGCTAGGTCGGTTTTAAACGTATTTTTTGCTCGACAATTTCTGGTTGTAATAATGACTTCACTTTATGAACAACATTTCCTACTAATAGGAAATAATGAAATATTCTTTGCTACAGCATAAAACCCAAGTATACTTAGTACTCGCATATGAAACGATTTGATAAAATACTGTATAAAGTATAAAAAAACTTATACCTTAATCAGTATCTTATTAAGCCTTTTTTATTTCATAAAAAATTCATTTTCTCATAAACATCTATTTGAGTTCTATTTTTTTAAGTATGAATTATCAAATACTTTCATAAATTCATCAATTTCAATAATTTTCTTTTTATATTCTTCATATAGTGCTAAATCGCTTAATGAACGAGTTTTATAATCAAACCGTTCACCTAAAAGATCCATTATTCTTAGCCTCTTATTCTCTACACAGTTATCAAACTCTTGTTTATCTACACAGCCATATTTAATTGTTAGGCAGTTAATTATATCTTCTCTTGTCTTAGGTTGTTTATTTTCATCTCCTAATGGAAATATTTCATAGATAGCACTTTTAAACTCTAATCTCTTAAATTTATTCAATTCATATTCAAAAAATCGTGTTTTGTACTTTCCTTTGTAATATCTTTGCGATTGACTTTATAAAAACGCTGTAAAATGCTGGGATTTGTGAGGCTTTCAATTACGGTATTTTTTGCCCGTTCATCACTTTCTTTTTGTTTATTGGTTACTTTGTAGATGTTGATGTCATGACGAAAATGACTCAATAATTGACCGCACTTGGTTACTTCTGCCATCGTTTCTCCTTAAATATTCAAATTTACGCCATCATCAATAAAATAATTCTTTCGTCCATTTTTAAGTGAAGCTCTAACGTCCTTTACTGAGCATTGATTATAGCTAAAACCCGCTTATCCGACACCTGATACTTCGTCCCCAACTGCTGCGCAAATAAACTCACCCGTAATTCCTCGATCATATAACGAATCTCCGTCACCTCATCCGAAATCGGTTTGGATTTCGGGAGCTTGGCAAGAAGCTGTTGGTAGGCTTGTTGCACTTGTTCCACGCGTAACATGGCGGCGCGATCACGATTGACATCTTGAGCAAGTTTATCCATGCGTTTGTCGATGGCTTGCAGATAGCGGAGTAAATCCGGCAGGCGGGCGTAGCCGCTTTTTTGCACGAAGCCTTGATAAATCAAACCTGCAATTTGGCTTTTTATATCGGAAAGCGCAAATGCCATGGTGAAATCCATTTTGCCTTTGAGGCGTTGATTAAGCTGGTGGGTAAGCGTGAGGATCTGCTCCACTTTTTGCGCAATATCCACGGTAACTTCGTTAAGATTTTCCCGTACAAAATCCCGCAGCTTATCAAAGCCTTCTTCGTTCCACACAAAGCCGCCGAAATCCGCAATCAGTTTATCCACGGCACAGGCGATGCAGTCGTCAATCAAATCCAACACGCGACCAAATGGTGTGAAATACAGCCCCAATTTGGCTTTATTCGGTAATTTTTCATGCAGATATTTAATCGGTGACGGCACGTTGAGCAGCAACAAACGACGCAAACCTTGTTGCATTGCCACCGCTTGTTCAAATTCCGTTTCAAACAGTTTAATGCCCACTGCGTCTTTTTCGTCCACAATGGC
>CAURMH010000084.1:0-2897 GCA_963525745.1 uncultured Pasteurellaceae bacterium
TGGAAAATGCGCAATATTTAGATATTCGCCAAATTGCCGAGCAAACGGAGAAAGAAGTCGTTTCTGTGGATGCTGTGTCTGTGTTGAATGAAAATGATGTGATCATCGATATTCGTAGCCCGGAAGAAATTGATGAAAATCCGTTGCACATTGAACATCAAGCAATGATTCTGTTGCCGTTCTATAAACTTTCCAGTCAATTTGCCGAGTTAGATCAAAGCAAGAATTATGTGCTGTATTGCGAACGAGGTGTCATGAGTAAGTTGCAGGCATTGTATTTAAAAGAAAGCGGATTTAACAATGTGAGAGTGTTTAAGAAATAACTTTCTTTAATCATACCTCCAAAAGTGCGGTCGATTTTCAAAACGTTTTTACATTCGAAAAACAAGCTGAAAACCGACCGCACTTTTTTATTCACAATGAGATTTCAAACACCGAGCCGGCAGGAATGTCACGGCGCTGCATATTTTTACTGAAATGCACAATATTATTCTCACCCAGAATTTTCACCTGATTGCCGTTAATTAAAAACGCCGTGCCTTCCGGCATGGCGTAAATTTGTGCCGTTGGGTTCACCAGTAAAAATTCCTCAAAACGTTCTTCGCGGCTTTCCCCGTTATGCCCCGGCATTTTGCCAGAAATAAAGTGCGGATTGATTTGATAAGGGAATAGATTAAGCGCATCAAAAGATGGTGGATAGGTGATGGGCATATCGTTAGTGGTCATGATGGATTTGCTTGCCATATTGGCACCTGCGCTCCAACCGAAATACGGCGTGCCGCTTTTCACTTTTTCACGAATAATGTCCAATAAATCATGTTCATACATTTGCTTTAGCAAACAAAACGTATTGCCGCCACCAATGGCGATCACATCCGCTTGTTCAATAATGGCGCGGTGCGGTTTGCCATGATGTACTGACTGAATTTTCATATTTAAGGGCGCTAAAATTTGTTGCACTTTTTGTTCATATTGATCGTTAGTTTGACGCACACCTGCGTAAGGCACAAAGGCGATTTTCTTGCCTTGGTATGCTGCTAAAAAATCCTGTAACCACGGAATGGCATGTTCCAAATAGCCTGTATTGCCATAGCGAGAACCGCTAAGCAGTAACATTTTTTGCATAATTCAATCTCCTGATGAAATAACCTTCACCATTATGCTGAGTTATGTGTTTTTATTAAGCAAAAAATGTGAAATTTGTGATCTGCGTAGAGATTTAAGTGCGGTGAAAATTTTCGTTGTTTTTTCACCGCACTTTTTATTAAAGCGAGGTGGGTTCGGAATGTTCTTCTTCCGGCGATTCTAAGAGTTCACCTAGGAGTTCATCAATAGCGGAGCAGAGGAGCGCGCGATCGTGGCGATAGGAAATATCGTCTGCATTAAGACGGCCCGAAAGGATTTTGATCTCCATGGGTTGGCTATTTTGTACGGCATTAAAGGGCACAATTGCACCATCGATGATAGGTTGACCAACGGTTTTATTGATCCACTGAATGCGATCTGCAAGAGAAAGACTGGATGCCGGGCTGTGCTCAATACCTAAATTATCAATAAAGATCTTTTTTGCTTCGCTTTGTCGAAGTTGTTCGGTAATTTCCGGTAGAAGAATAGGCGGCATAATGCTGGTGAGGAAACTACCGGGGCCAAATAAAATCAGATCAGCTTCTTTTAGCGCTTGAATGGCTTCCGGTGTGGCGGTGACGTAAGGCACAAGAAAAATGGATTTGGGTAGTTCAGTTAAGCTATCGACGCTGACTTCGCCAACAACGCTGTTGCCACCGTTTAATACGGCCGCGAGGTGTACCGATTGCTCGGACATCGGGACAATAAAAGATTTTACATGCAATAATTCACGAATGAGATTGACTGCTTCCGTTGGGCGAATATGCATATCTTCCAAGGCTTTTAACATGAGATTGCCGAGGTTATGCCCCGCTAATTCGCCGTTGCCACCAAAACGATATTCAAACAATGCGGAGGCGGTGCTTGGTTCCGTGATGATTTGATTTAAGCAGTTACGTAAGTCTCCCCAGGCAATGCCACCTTGATTAGTGCGAATTCGGCCGGTTGAACCGCCGTTATCGGTGGTCGTAACAATGGCGGTAAGACGTTCTTTCAAAAAACTTAAAGAAGACATCACGCGGCCGAGTCCATGCCCACCACCAATAGCGACGACTTTTTTGAGTGTACTTAAATTTTCGTATTGTTGATATCCTTTAAAGTCCGCCATCTTATTTCCCTTATCAATTTTCGTGCGCAATTATAACCTGGTTTATGAGCCTGTACAGATTGGCAATTATTATTAGGTATATTAGTCATTGTTTTTGGGTATTTTATCAACGCTATATAAAAGTATATATAATTGATTTTAAAGAATTTTATGAATTTATAACCTAGATCAAATTAATTGATTGCTTTTGTTTTCGTGAATCTTTTACAATGCTGCAAAATTTATTAACCGCATGTAACTCCGAGCTTACTCACCTACGTTTTGTGCACAATGTGTTGAACACAAAATAGGGTGGTAATGCCAATAATACGAAGTCGGTATTATTCAGGGATACGTTGGAAACGATTTATCCTCTCCGTTTTTAGAAAGGTGTCAAATGCAAACCATTCCAATCAAAAATGTTGGCGCGGCTCAACTCGTTGATTCGTTCCAGCGTGAATACTACTATTTACGACTGTCGATTACCGATGTATGTAATTTTCGTTGCAATTATTGCCTACCTGACGGTTATCAGCCTGAACCTAATAAGCCGAGTTTTTTAACCTTGGACGAAATTCGTCGCTTGGTCAGTAGCTTTGCTGTGATGGGAACGGAAAAAGTCCGTATTACCGGTGGCGAACCGACCTTACGTAAAGACTTCCTGCCAATTGTCGAAAGCATTCGT
>CAURMH010000085.1:0-2830 GCA_963525745.1 uncultured Pasteurellaceae bacterium
GGCGCATTTGGTCAATTTGCTCGTTCACCGCAGAATCTTTTTCAATAAAAGTATCACTGCTCGGCACATAGGCTTCCGGCTGATAATAATCATAATAAGACACGAAATATTCCACCGCATTTTCCGGAAAAAACGCTTTCATTTCCGCATAAAGCTGAGCGGCAAGGGTCTTATTCGGCGCCAGCAACATGGCCGGACGATTTAATTGCGCGATCACATTCGCAATCGTAAAGGTTTTACCCGAACCGGTTACACCGAGCAGCGTTTGATGCGCCAAGCCGTCGTTAAGATTTTCAACGAGTTTTTCAATGGCTTGCGGCTGATCGCCGGAAGGCTTAAAGTCGGAATGAAGGCGAAACGGTTTCGTATTAATTTTGCTGTTCATGAGACAAAGTGCGGTCAATTTCTTTCATTTTTTTATTCTAGCACAAATTCGCAACGCCCTCAGAAACAAATAAAAGCAAATTCATATTGCAAAGAACAAATAGAAAAACTAAGTTTTACACAGAGTTATATTTGTCAAGTCATCTGAAGAAAAAAGCCTAAAAAAATTTTTATTCTTTTTACTGGATTTTCACTAACTTATTGATAAATAAAAATAAGTTATTTTGCAATCAATCCAACAACGAAACGAACTGAGACCAGTCATTATCGGCGTTGCGCCGATTAAAAAAAGATTAATCCACAAAGTTATCCACAGCGACTGTGGACAGAAAAGTGCGGTCAATTTTTTCATTTTTCCTGTTGACAAGCGATCCGAAGATAATTAAAATGCGCGCCAATTTCTTGCAATAAAGCAATTATTCCTCCTTAGTTCAGTCGGTAGAACGGTGGACTGTTAATCCATATGTCGCTGGTTCAAGTCCAGCAGGAGGAGCCAAATTTCTCTTTTAGTTTGTCTTTCGTTTGTCTCCTTTTACGAATGTTAAAGGGCAACTAAAAGATTTTAAGCCTATCACGTTGATGGGCTTTATTTTTATCCACTATTTCTACTGCTATTTCCCAAACAATACTGCCCCGCCATGGGCGTCTAGGGTCGTGCTGTAAAGCAAACTCACGGCGAAAAAGATCATCACACTGCCGGCAAATAGTTTAACCGCCCGTCCTCCATATCGATTTAAGGTTTTGTCACCATACCACTGCCCTAACCGAATCGCCGTTTGTTTGGCGTAACGTACTATCATGGCAAATAGTGAAAGCATTAATCCGGTGCCGAGCGACATCGCGAGTGTGGCGACAATGCCCCAAAAGAAAAGATCTAACATATACGCAAGGAAGAGCATGAAAATCGCGCCACTACAAGGGCGTAAACCGATACCCATAATCACCAAAAATTGGCTTTTCCATGTATCCGCTTGTTTTAATTGTGTCGCACTCGGCAGATGCTGATGTCCGCAAGCGCAATCCGTGCTATGTCCGGATTGCAAAGTGCGGTTAATTTTGACCGCACTTTTTTGCGACTCAAGCGATTGAATGGATTTCACCTTAAAGGTCTTTTTCGGCTTTTTTGCACCTTGATAGAGCCAATACACGCCCAATCCAACTAGTAAAATCAATGCGCTACGTTCCAGCCAAAGCTGACTAAGTTTGAAATAGCGCGAAGAAAGATTCAAGATTACTACGATAATCGTAGTTACCATGATCGCCACAATGCCTTGCATTAGTGAGGAAAGCAAACTCAACTTCACACTTTGTTTGAGCCTGCTTTCGTGCGTGGATAAATAGCTTGCAATAATAAATTTACCATGTCCTGGGCCAAGGGCATGCAGCACGCCATAAAGAAAACTGACGCCAATTAAAATCACACCTGCCGACATTGAATTTTCTTGGATGGCACGGAGATTTTCCGAAATAAGCCGATTAAAGGCGTGCTGCCAAGCCACGACTTTTATAAAAAGCCAAGGCAAGAGCCAAAAAATTACGCCAAGTAAGGCAACCAAGACAAATAGCCATTTAAAGGGGAACGGTCTTTTCATGGTTTAGTCACACCGAATTTTCACTTTTTGCGCAAAAATTACGCCTAAAGAATCATCTTCGTCTTTTTGCGTCTTATCCAACGAAGAAGCATACGACTGAATTTTTTCATCGACATTCGGCGCCACCACGTCTCCTTTGCAATTTGCCGGAAGTTCGGAAAAATCGACCGCACTTTTGTTCTCCGAATAAAACATAGAAACATAATATGTGCGATCATAGGTCATCAAGCTAAATGTGTTGTCTTTTAACAGCTGCGGATAGGCAAGCAAAAACTCAAAATAATATTGAACCTGGGCGCCAAGCACATTGATCCCGTAATGTTGCGCTTGATTTTTATATTTAATTTTTTCGTTATTTTTATCAAATAAATAGCTGAAATAATGTTCATTTACGATATTTTCCATCACATCGTCAATGAGCTTTTGTTGCTTCGCAGAATCGCCTTTCACTTGCGCCATATCGTATAGCACCGCCGCAGAACTCGGTTCGTCAAGCGTCCATCGCATCGAAAAACCGATCAATTGATTTTCCTCCACTAATGGTTTGCTTTGCATTTCAATAAAGGCGTGTGGGTGCGCCAATGCAGTGCTTGAGAGCATGATGCCGAGTAAAGCGAGAATTTTTTTCACAACAATTATCCTTAATAAAATGAAATACCATTCTAACACGGTGCGAAAATTCTTTAAAAAAGTTTATTTACTTATCAATCATCATTAAATCAATGAAATTTATTGACTTATATCAATAAACAACGTGATTGGATTTTATTTGGAATAAATTTTTTTGTATTATTTCCCACGTCAAGTGATTGCTTGATATTCATAAAGTTCCTAAATAAAATAATCATAAATAT
>CAURMH010000086.1:0-2828 GCA_963525745.1 uncultured Pasteurellaceae bacterium
CACAATAAGCTTTGAGTTCAGCTAATTCTTTCTCACCTTGTGCTTTTGAACGATCCGCAAGGTTATTTAAGAAATCTAACACTTGTTGTGGATTTTCAGCCATTTTGGTCGCAAGTGAGCGTTCAGTATAGGTATTGAAACCTAGCAATTTAGCTAATTCCACGCGTAACGTCATGATTTCTTCAATAATCGTCGTATTATCCCATTTACCGGCATTTGGACCTTGATCAGAAGCGCGAGTCGCATAAGCACGATACATTTCTTCGCGTAATGCTGCATTTTCACAATAGGTCATGATTGGTAAATAACTTGGGATTTCTAACGTAAAGCGATAGCCTTTTAAGCCTTTACTTTCGGCAGATTGTTTTGCCGCAAGTAATGCAGATTCAGGAAGACCTGCTAATTCACTTTCATCTTCAATGACTTTTTCCCAGCCCATGGTGGCATCGAGCACATTATTGCTAAATTGTGCGCTTAATTCAGATAAGCGAGCAACAATCTCACCATAACGTTTTTGTTTTTCTTCAGATAAACCGATACCTGAAAGCTCAAAATCACGCAGTGCGTTTTCAATCGCTTTCTTTTGCGCCACTGAATAAGTGGCAAATTCAGGACTATTTTTTAAGGCTAAATAAGCATTGTATAAGCCTTTGTGTTGACCCACCCAAGTGCTGTATTCAGAGAGTAGTGGTAAGCAGGCTTGGTACGCATCACGTAATTCAGGGCTGTTTTTAACTGAATTTAAATGGGAGATCGGTGACCAAGCACGACTTAAGTGTTCACCTGCTTCAGAAAGCGGTTCAATAAAGTTTTCCCAAGTAAAGTGCGGTTGTTTTAAAACTTGTTCAATGGCTTGACGATTTTCTTCGATGAGTTTTTGGATTGCCGGTTGAATATGTTCTGGTTTGATTTGAGAAAACGGAGGTAAGCCTTCAATATGAAGTAATGGATTAGACATAAATATTCCTTTTGCTAACTGTTTCTTTAGTAAATTGCGACAAATTCTATAATATCAAGGTTGAAAAATCTAAAAAATCAGTAATAATTGCGTATCACTTTTATTTAGGGTTTATGATGAACGGCGCTTCCTTTTTTTCTATTATCATTTTTTCTGGCATCATTGCTCTTACGATTGTTATAGGTGTTGTTTCACTTAAGTTTTTCCCAAAAACTTCTTTAACCAAGGCTATGTATGTTGTTCTTGGATTCATTTCTTTAATATTAGGTGTTATTGGTATTTTTTTACCTATTCTTCCGACAACACCTTTTTTACTGCTTACACTTTATTCTTTTGCGAAAGGTTCTTCTCGTTTAGAACAATGGTTTTTAGGGACGAAGCTTTATCAAAAGCACCTAAAATCCTTTAATGAACGTCGTGCATTAACAAAAAAAGCAAAAATTTCTATTCTAACCTTTTCAACTACGATGCTTTTAATTGGCTTTTACTTTACTCCAAGTGTAGTGGGGCGAACGATCATTGCCATTTTAATTGCGGTAAAATATTGGTTCTTTTTCTTTTGGATTAAAACAGAAGACGTTGAAAATGGATAATGCTTTCCTTACTTGGCTTAAAAGTGCGGTCATTTTAGGTGTCGTTTTGGGATTAAGCGGTTGTGACAAATTAAATAGCCCGAAATCTACAAATACGGTATCAGAAGAGCAACCAACACAAAGCCAGTCTATTGAACAAGAAAATACTTCAAAACCGAGTAGAACTTTACTGACTCGGGCGTTTACTCATTCTCCTTCTTTTGAGCCTTGGTTTGTGCGTTATCCTGAACAAGAAAACTTATTGCGCGATTTATATGAAGGCTTAACCGCTTATGATCAGGAAGGACGAATCGTGCCAGGTATCGCAGAAAGTTGGCAAACAAAAGACAACAAAACTTGGCTCTTTACCTTACGTGAAGGGCTTCGTTGGTCAAACGGTGAACCTTTAGTCGCTCAAGATGTGATGCTTTCTTGGCAAGCACTGTCTCAATCCAATAGTCCATTAAGATCTTATTTGGCTTATCTTAATCTAAAAAATGCGAAAGGCGTTTTAGAAAAAAATAAACCTTTTAAGAGCTTAGGAATTTATGCGGAAAATGACCGCACTTTACGCATTGAGCTTGATAAACCAACACCGTATTTGCCGGAAATGTTGGCGCATATTAGCCTCGTGCCACAATATAGCGATCCTGATTCCCCTGTGACTAATGGGGCTTATATGATCGAAAGTGAAAGTGTGAGAAGCATACACTTAGCGAAAAATCCCTATTATTGGCAGAAAAATAATGTTGCTTTTGAACGCGTAGCTTATCTACCTTTTGTTGCGCCTAAATTGGCTGAATTTGATGTGGTGGTTGATGTGCCTGAAGTTCATTCAGATCTTCAGCATTTTCCGAAGCTTTGTGAGTATTTTTATGAATTTAATTTAAACGATCCTAAACTTGCTAAGGCAGATGTGCGTAAGGCGATCGCTTCGTTGGTTTCGGTTACAAATATTGTGAATAATGAGATTCCAGCGGCAATTCCAAGTTCTTATTTTTTACCGAAAGCTATGCTAAATGGACAAGATTCAAGATGGGAGCCCGTTGTTGCCGAGCAGTTATTGGCTCAAAATAAAATTGATGAAAGACATCCGCTACATTTAAATGTGCTCTATGATGATGCACCCTTGCATGTGAATATCGCGCAACGTGTAGTAGGGCAATTAACGCAGTCCGATATGTTGCGCGTGGATGCCCAACCCGTCAATTGGCAAACATTACAAATGAAACGCCAAAAGGGTGATTTCCAAGTCATTCGTTCTGGCTGGTGTGCAGACTTTAATCATCCTATGGCAT
>CAURMH010000087.1:0-2643 GCA_963525745.1 uncultured Pasteurellaceae bacterium
GAATTCGTGGCGAAAATGAACCGCACTTAGAGCTTAAACGCTTTGAAGAGGAATTGAGTGCGGTCATTCCTGACGGCGTTTTTGATTGGATTATCCTTGGTATGGGCACAGACGGACATACCGCGTCCCTATTCCCGCATCAAACCGATTTTGATGATGAAAATCTTGCGGTAATCGCTAAACATCCCGAAAGCGGACAGCTCCGCATTTCCAAAACCGCAAAATTAATTGAACAAGCCAAACGCATTACTTATTTGGTGACCGGCGAAGGTAAAGCGGAAATCTTAAAAGAAATTCAAACCACCCCAGCACGAGGCCTGCCGTATCCGGCCGCGAAAATTTACGCGAAAAATGGTGTGACGGAATGGTATTTGGATAAAGCGGCGGCAAAATTGCTGTAATGGATGGCATATTAGATTAGGGTTCAAGGTATGATCGAATACAAAACCAACTTTCCTATTTCAGTAGAACAATTTATTGAACTACTCAATAAAACCACTTTAGGCGCACGTCGTCCATTAGGTGATGAAAAGCGTGTGGCGGCGATGTTACATCATGCCGATTTATTGGTGACGGCTTGGGATGGCGAGTTATTGGTGGGTGTCGCCCGTTCGGTAACGGATTTTGCCTATTGTTGTTATTTGTCTGATTTGGCGGTGGACGAGCAATATCAAAAACAAGGCATCGGCGTGCAGTTAATTGAACACACCAAACAGGCGTTACATCCACAAGCCAAAATTGTGCTGTTATCCGCTCCGCAAGCGGTGGATTATTATCCGCATATTGGGTTTACACAGCACATGAGTGCATGGACGAAGAGTTAAAAAACGCTTGGGAAAGTGACCGCACTTTTTCGTCGCAAGAACAAGAAGATGGATTACTGATAGCGCATGTTTCATAGCCTGTGCTTGTAATAAAGGCACACGTTGGGAAATGTGAGCTATCATAAGGGTGAAAAATGGATCGTACATTAATCGTTTTTGATATGGATACGCACTGTTTGGAAAGAAATTATCACAATCCAAGCTGGCGTAATGCTTATGCGGATATTCAACGTATTTTAAAGAAACACGGTTTTACGAATATTCAAGGTACGGTGTATTTAAGTGATATTGGCATTAAACAAGCCCATGGCACATTGGCATTGCAAGAGGTCGCCGCACGCTTTGAATGGTTTTATCATTGCGCCTCCAATATTCAATTCTATGAATTAAAAGATGATTTTAATGCGCAATTTATTGTGGATGGGGTACAACGTGCGCGTGAAGCATTTCAAAGTTCGCTTGATGGCTTACGCCAAGAATTATTACAAGCAGGTTTGCCTGCGAATAAGGTGGAAGAGATTGTGGGAAAACGCCAATTTTCATTGCAACAAATACAAGAAAACAGTGTGTCACAAGATAAGTATGAGAAATAGTATAAAATTTAACGGATATTTCGACCGCACTTTTAGGTAGCAAGAAGATAGATTTCTGATAGTGCATGTTTCTTAACGTGTGCCACTATGAGGGAACATAAAATGTTAAAAACTATAAAAAATATTTTTTGCAGTAAGGAATTCTTATCCACTCTTAGTACTGGTGTTATTTGTGCTTTGATTTCTTGGGGTATTACATATTGTATTGAAAATAAAAATAGAGAAATTAATCTTCGTCCTTTTCTTGAAATTGGATCATCAAGGGTTAGCTATAACGATGGGCATTTTGGGTTGGTTATACGTAATACAGGAAAAGGACCGGCAATAATTACTGGGGGTTATATACAAGCTGGTAGTAAGATTTATTTAACGGATATAGATTATAATATTTGGGATACTTTTTTACCTGAACTGGAGATTTATTCGGAAAAATTTAATCAAATTTGGGATAACTCTGATGTATTTAGAGAATATTTTAAAAAAAAAGGGTTGAATAAAGGTAATGCTTGTAGATTATTTTTTTCTTTCGATTATATTCCAACTTTAGAATCATCCATTAAAGATGGCGAAGATTTGGCTTTAATTAGTTATCCAACACAATATATTAATTCTAATATAGTAAAGAACATTAGTTATAATATAGAAAAGAAATATTCCGATAGCGATATGTATCAAGAAATATATCAAAGTATTTATGCTGAATGTAGATCTTCTTTTGAGAATATGGTTAGGAATGGAAGATTGAATATAAAATTAGAATACAGATCTTTGAATGACGATAAATATGAAACGGAAGATAAAAAAATTAAATTTTCCTTTTAACCTTTGATAGCGCGCGTCTCCTGACGCGTGCTGATAACTTACTAAATTTGTAAGGCTCGCGTCGGAAGACGCGCGCCAGCATAAATAAAAAAACAATTGAAAAAACGACCGCACTTTTGCGTAGCAAGAAGATGGATTACTGATAGCCCACGTTTCATGGCGTGTGCTTGTAGATAAAGGAAAGGCACACATCGGGAAGCGTGCGCTATCGTGGGGGAAAAAGGTATGACGGAATGGTATTGGGATAAAGGGGCGGCAAAAAATCTTAATGTTGAGATGCTATTGGTGAAAAGATACCAAGATATTTTTAAAGACAATCAAGAAATAATTGATGCTTTATTGAGCAATGCTAATTTATCAAAAATTCATTTAGGATTTGTGCCTGATGACTTTAAACAGAAAAA
>CAURMH010000088.1:0-2621 GCA_963525745.1 uncultured Pasteurellaceae bacterium
CAGCGCCGCCTAATGTGCTGCCTGAAATCACGCAAATATTCATATTGTTTCCTAAAACAAAAAAGGCTTAGAATTTTCTAAGCCTGATGTATTAAACGTTATCAAATTTACCCAATAACGAACGAATATGTTCTTGCCAATTAAGGTGTTCATTTTTAAGTTGCTCATTTTCATTTTGTAAAATTTCAACCATTTGTTGTGATTGACTATTTTTTTCTTTTAGCTCTTCAATTTCTAATTGAAGTAATTGAATTGTTTCAACGGCTTGCTTAATTTTAACTTCAAGTTGATCCAAAATTTCTAAAGACATAATAACTTCCTTTTGTTGTATCTATGCTTTTATTCTACTCAGTTATCTTTAATTTTTAAAGCATTGAACAAAAAATTATTACGCAATCGTTTGCGCAATGATAAAATAATTTGAAACTTAAAGGAGAAAAAATGAATCGTACATTAGCAATCGAATTTTCAAGGGTAACTGAAGCGGCTGCATTGCCCTCTTATGCTTAATTCGTGGTAAATCATGCACAATTCATAAAATTCAATCGACTCATTATTTGGATAGAAAGGAGATGGAAATTTACAGTATTTTGAAAAATTAGGTAAAGATTATTACGAACAGAGTCAGATGAAAATGAAAGTGCGGTTAAAAATCATAATATTTTTAACCGCACTTTTACTTAAAAAGTGTCTATTAATTAGACTTTTTATTGCTGATTTGTCGCCGCTTGTGCTTTTTTACGCTCTAAACGTAGTACGCCCAAGTGAGTCATATAACAACAGAAAATACAGCCGGCAACAGCAAATAATAACAAGTAGAAACCTGCATCCCAGCCGAATTTATCCGCTAAAATACCAAATAATGCCGTTCCCGAGAAGCTACCTAAAATGTAACTTAATAAACCGCGTAAACCGGTTGCCGAACCTGCTGCGAAAGAAGGAACGAGCTCAATGGTTTGAAGGGAAGATAAGAACATAGGTACATAGATTAAACAACCGATAATACCCGCACCGATAGTAACGGTTAATAAATCGGTACCGCCCCAGTAAACGAACATTGCCGCGCCTACACCAAATAAGGTGATGATTGCAAGTGGCATACGACGACCTTTGAAATACGTATCCGTTAACCAACCGGCCAATAGTGTAGAAGGTATTGCCGCCCATTCGAAGATAGCGAAAGCCGTACCCATTTGAGCTTTGGAAAATCCTTTGGTTTCCAATAAATAAAGCGGTAACCAAGTTAATACGCCGAAACGGATCATGTAGGTGAATACGTCAATAAAAGAGACAAACCAGACGTTAATGTCTTTTAAAATGTAGTCACGGAAAATTTCCCATGTGCTTAAATTTACATTTTCTTCTTTAGTGACGACAAGTTCATCTTGCTCGTTCTCAAGAATTTTACCTACAGGCGGTAAACCTTCGTTGTAAGTACGACCTGCACCAAAAATGTAGAAAATAATTGCAATAATGGTTGCAATCGCTACCGGTACCACAAAGTGTGCAGCTTGCCAGTGTTCTTGACCTAACCATGCGATACTTGCACCGGCGATTGGTGCGACTAAACCGCCTCCTACATTGTGAGAGATATTAAAAATGGC
This sequence comes from uncultured Pasteurellaceae bacterium, assembly GCA_963525745.1. Classification (GTDB taxonomy): domain Bacteria; phylum Pseudomonadota; class Gammaproteobacteria; order Enterobacterales; family Pasteurellaceae; genus CAURMH01. The sequence goes on from CAURMH010000088.1 coordinate 1,605, forward strand.
GGTCGTTACACCACGGGATTTACGTGGGAACCAGCTTGCTAATACGATATAAGCCGGTCCGGCGCCCATCCCTTGGAAGATACCGTTAAGTACGCACAGGAATAAGAATGCCCAGAACGATGCGCTAAAACCCATCATTAAATTTACGGCGGCAGACATCATTAAACCGAAAATCATGAAATGTTTCGGATTTGATTTATCTGCAATGGCAGACATAAAGCCTTTACTTAAACCATAAATGATTAGCATTGTGCCGGAAATAAATCCAATATCTTTTTTATTAAAACCGAAATCGCTAATTAATTCAGGAGAAGAGAGAAGGAAATTGTTACGTAAAATATAGAAAGCGGCATAACCAATGAAAATACCGAATAAAGCATTCCATCTTAAACGATTATAGCGGTCTCTTATTTCTGCATCCGGAACAGGTTTTCCAGGATTAGATTTTAAAAGAGAAATCATATAAGAACCTTTTAGTAGATTAAATGGATCGAGTAAAAACCATTTTGAAAAATGGAGATCGCCGCCACTATAAATAGTAAAAAAAATAAGTCAATGAACTTTTTGTTTTTAAGTAAAAATACCTCAATATTGACCGCACTTTTTCGTCGCTAATGTGTCTGTTTTTTGTTACAATCTTGCTCAATTTTTATTTACAAAAAACGAGAAAATTTATGTCAGAAACGACCAACGATAACTATGGTGCATCGAGCATTAAAGTATTGAAAGGACTTGATGCGGTGCGTAAACGTCCGGGCATGTATATCGGTGATACCGATGACGGCACCGGCTTGCACCATATGGTGTTTGAGGTGGTGGATAACGCCATTGATGAAGCCTTGGCAGGTTATTGCTCCGATATTATCGTCACTATTCATGACGATAATTCTGTGTCCGTGCAGGACGACGGTCGCGGCATTCCGGTGGATATTCATCCGGAAGAAGGCGTTTCTGCAGCGGAAGTGATTATGACCGTGCTTCACGCTGGCGGTAAATTCGACGACAATTCTTATAAAG
>CAURMH010000089.1:0-2601 GCA_963525745.1 uncultured Pasteurellaceae bacterium
TTTCGTCGCCGCTTTCATTTTGCGTACGAATTCGCCCAGTTCGTTCAAACATTGGGCGTGATTATCTAAATTCCGTTCAATGATTTTCACCGTTGCCGAACCTGAAATCGCGCCTGCTGCGCCAAGCTGTAACGCTTCTTTTACTTGCGCAGGCTGTGCAATACCAAAGCCTTGTAGAATAGGTGGCGCATTATGCGCTTTTAATTGTTCTACGAGCGTATCCAAATTTGCCGCATGGCTTTGGTTTTCCGCACTGGTGACGCCTGCACGAGAAACCAGATAAGTATAGCCTTTGCTGCTTTGCGCCACGCCTTGAACGGTTTTTTCATCCGCATTCGGTGGGCAAATAAAGACGGGTTGAACGCTATGTCTTTTGGCGGCGGCAACGTAATCGTCTTTGGCCAATAACGGAATATCGGCGACCAATACCGCATCCACGCCAACTTCGGCACAACGTTGATAGAAATTATCCAAGCCCTTGGTAAAAATCAAATTAGCGCAAAGTAACAAGCTGATTGGAATCTCCGGATATTTCGACCGCACTTTTTCCAGCAATTTGAAGCTGTCTTCTGTGCTGTGACCGGCATTTAATGCGCGATTATTGGCAGCTTGAATGACCGGACCGTCCAATAGCGGATCGGAAAACGGAAAACCCAGTTCCAAGGCGTCCGCGCCGTTATCCACAAGAGTGCAGATGATGTCAAAAGAACGCTCGAAAGTCGGATCGCATAAGGTTACAAAAGGAACAAATGCGCCTTCATTTTTCGCGCTTAATTGGGCAAAGGTAGTTTCAAAACGGCTCATGATTGCATTCCTTTTTCTTTTAATACTTTATCAACGGTGAAAATGTCTTTGTCACCACGACCGGATAAATTCACCACTAAAATTTGTTCTTTATTTGGTTCTTGACGGATCATTTTTAATGCTTGCGCAAGGGCGTGGGAGCTTTCCAGTGCCGGAATAATGCCTTCATGTTTCGCCAGTTCTTGGAACGCGCTTAGGGCTTCGTCATCGGTAATGCTCGGGTATTCTGCGCGTCCGATACTTTGCAAATAGGCGTGTTGCGGGCCGACGGAAGGGAAGTCAAGACCGGCAGAAATCGAGTAGGATTCTTCTACTTGCCCGTCTTTCGTTTGCATTAACGGCGATTTCATGCCGAAATAAATGCCGACTTTGGCGTGCCCTAATGGTGCACCATGTTCGCCCGTTTCAATGCCTTTACCGGCAGGTTCTACGCCAATTAAACGCACATTCGGTTCATCAATGAAATCCGTAAACATACCGATGGCATTTGAGCCGCCACCTACCGCCGCAATCACGGCATCCGGCAAGCGACCTTCTTTTTCCAAAATTTGACGCTTAGTCTCTTCACCAATCATTTTTTGGAATTCACGCACAATCGTCGGGAACGGGTGCGGGCCCGCCGCCGTACCTAATAAATAATGGGTCGTTTCATAGTTTGCCGACCAGTCACGCATGGCTTCGCAGCAGGCGTCTTTCAAAGAACAGGAGCCTTTTTCCACCGGCACCACTTCGGCGCCCATTAAACGCATACGGAAGACGTTTGGCGATTGGCGTTTCACGTCTTTCGCGCCCATATAAACACGGCAAGGCATATCCAACATGGCGCAGGCAAGTGCCGTTGCCACACCGTGTTGTCCCGCACCGGTTTCCGCAATAATACGGGTTTTGCCCATGCGTTTTGCCAATAAAATTTGACCTAAAACTTGGTTGGTTTTATGGGCACCGCCATGTAATAAATCTTCGCGTTTTAAATAGATTTTGGCTTTTGTGCCTTTTGTTAGGTTGCGGCAAAGGGTAAGTGCGGTCGGTCTGCCCGCGTAATTTTTCAATAAATCCTGAAATTCGCGCTGAAATTCAGGATCGTCTTTCGCTTCAACAAAGGCTTTTTCCAGCTGTTGCAACACCGGCACTAAAATTTCCGGTACATACATTCCACCAAATTCGCCGAAATAAGGGTTTAAAATCGTTTCAGACATGAGTTTTCCTTATGACATTAAAAACAGGCTGTCGTAGATTTTGTAGAAATTTATGACAGCGAATAATACAACAAATACACTTGAAATCAGTTGAATTAACCAAAAAATCGCCCAAAGTAAAAATGTCGTAATCGGGCTAAAACCGATCTCGGCAAGGATATTTTGCTGTTTCAAATAAAAACTGCGCAAACTTAGCAAATAGGCGGAGAGCATAATTAACAATGGAATGGCGACAAAGCAACGGATTGCATAATAGACGATGTCGATTAAATCGGGCTCATTAATATAGAAAAATAATTCTTTTCTAAATTCCGGATCTTTAATGTATTCCGTCATCACCATATACAGCACAAAAAACAACAAGGCAGGCGTTAGCCCACGTAAAAAGGCCAAATAAGGCTCAGTAATTTCAGTTAAAAAGCGGGAAAGTTTGCCGGGTTGTTTAGTCATTTTTGCTCACTTTTAACGGGTTAAAGGTTTGTGCCGTCGGCATTACTTCAATGCGGTTAATATTCACGTGCTCCGGTTGTTGGTTAAGCCAGAGGACGATATTGGCAATATCTTGCGGCGTGACATATTGCACGTTTTCATACACTTGTGC
>CAURMH010000090.1:0-2573 GCA_963525745.1 uncultured Pasteurellaceae bacterium
AATTTAATAACAATTCTCTGTAATATTCATACCGCTTTTGGCTTTGTTCAATCGCTAAAGGCAAGCCTTCGGTGATGGAATTGGTGAAGGTTTCAAATTTGTCTAAGATTGAAACGATGCGGTGTTGTTCTTCGAGTGGGGGAACATCAAACTCATATTGCAAAATTGCAGTTTTATCCCCTCGAGGCATTTTGGCACCTTTTGAATATTTAACGTTATATTCAAAGAAATGTTCATTTGCCAATATATGATAAAGATAACGTGGAATAATGTTTTCATCTGTCAATCGTATAACTAACACATCACCATTTGTTCCACCTGTTTTATCTGCTAACCAGATTTTTCTTAAATAGGGACGAATGTTTCCAATTAAAATATCATTAGGAAGATATTCAATAAATGAGCCTTCAGTTGGCACATAATTGGAGCTTGTTTTACCCAGTTTATTTTGAAGTAAATTTTCTACACCTACATAATTTTCTTTATTCAACTTATCAGCCGAGATGCGTACTTTTGCATAAATTGCTACATCAATAAGTTTCTTCTTCGCCCCCCCCATATTTAATTGTTCTAAACTATCAAAAGATAATAATTTTTCTCGATAGTATTCATACTGCTTCCGGCGTAGTATAAGCTCGCTGGTAAGCTCGCTGGTAAGCGCTGTCAATGCGTCCAAGATTTTTACTATTTCTGTTTGGACGGAGAGTGGGGGGATGGGGATTTTAAGATTCTCAATTTGCCCTGCTTTTAAATAACCTTGATTGGATGCGTTTTTCTTAGATAGTAAACTATTTAAAATAAACGGAGCGGTAAAATAATATAAAAAGAATTTATGATTAACTAATTTATTATTTAATCGCAAAATATACATATTTTGTCCATAAAAACATAAATCTTCTTTTTTTACAATTACAGCTTCACCAATGGTTCCAATCATACTTATCAGAATATCATTTTCTACAATGCATCTAGTTCTTGATAATTCTTGATAAACATTTTCATTAATATATTTTGTGTTTTGAAAATCGATTTTTCCACCTTTAATATTTTTGGAAGTGATATATGGAATATTTCCATTATCATCAAATTCTGGAGTAGCTGGCATTAACCAAAAATTATCGTTACAAAGGGATTTAACAGTCTGCCACTCAACCTCAGCCCCATCCAATAATTTTTCTAAAAAAGTGCGGTTGTTTTTCATTGTATTTTTTGTTGCTCCTCATAGGGTGGGCTTCAGCCCACCGTCGTTATCGTAAATCGGTGGGCTAAAGCCCACCCTACATTTTATCCCTCAATCTCCGCCACAATCTTGTCAATTTCTGCGCGCAAGCGGTCGATATTAGCAACGGTTTCACGGATTTCTGCGTTGAGTTTATCGATATCAATCACTTCTCGGGTGTCTTTTTGCTCCACATAAGAACTCACCGCAAGGTTGTATTCATTTTTAACGATGTCTTCAAAGGACACGGATTTTGCCAAATGCGGCACATCTTCTTTATCGGCAAACAATTTGAGAATTTGCTCAATATGTTCAGGTTCCAAAATGTTGTTATTGGTGGCGGGTTTAAATAAACCGCTGGCATCGATAAATTGGGTTTGGGTATCGGGTTTATGTTTGGAAAGCACCAAAATATTCACCGCAATACTGGTGCCGAAAAAGAGATTTGGCGCTAAGGCGATCACCGTTTCCACATAGTTATTATCCACCAAATATTGACGAATTTTTTGCTCCGCACCGCCGCGATAAAAAATGCCGGGGAAGGAGACAATCGCCGCGCGGCCTTTTGCTGAAAGATAACTTAGCGCATGTAAAATAAAGGCAAAGTCCGCTTTGGATTTTGGCGCAAGCACGCCGGCAGGGGCAAAGCGTTCATCGTTAATTAGTGTTGGATCGTCTGAGCCAATCCATTTCACGGAGTAAGGCGGGTTAGAAACGATAGCATCGAAGGGTTTATCATCGCCAAATTGCGGATTCATTAAGGTGTTGCCAAGGGCGATATCAAACTTGTCGTAGTTGATGTTATGCAAAAACATATTCATACGGGCAAGGTTGTATGTGGTGTGGTTTATTTCTTGCCCGAAAAAGCCTTCTTCAATAATATGTTCATCAAATTGTTTTTTGGATTGAAGCAAAAGTGAGCCAGAACCTGCTGCGGGATCGTAGATTTTGTTTACCGATGCTTGCTCGTACATAGCAAGTTGAGCGATAAGTTTTGATACGCTTTGCGGTGTGAAAAATTCGCCACCAGATTTGCCTGCATTGGCGGCATAGTTAGAAATAAGATATTCGTATGCATCGCCAAATAAATCAATGTGGTTATCTTCAAATTTGCCAAAATCAAGTTCAGCCACACCTTTTAAAACTGCTGTTAAGCGGTCGTTTTTATCTTTTACGGTATTGCCTAAGCGATTGCTGGTGGTGTCAAAATCTGCAAATAAGCCTTTAATATCTTGTTCAGACGGAAAGCCTATCGCTGAGTTTTCAATATCAGTAAAAATCTGTTTTAAATCTGTATTAAGATTTGGGTTGCTACTGGCGTTATCTGCAACATTTTTAAATAGCTGGCTTGGGT